>JAJXZZ010000468.1 GCA_021779795.1 Acidobacteriota bacterium
CCGCGACGGTGCTGTCCTACTCGAGGACCTCGCGGGCCGACCGCAGCAGGTCGGCGAGCCTGAAGGGCTTGGCGAGCCACCGGCAGCCGGTCTCTTCGAGGAAGCGCTCGGCCTCGGTGCCGACGACGTCGCCGGTGACGAAGATGACGCGGCGCGCGAGCGCCGGCTTCGCCGCCGCGATGGCCCGGTAGAACTCCATCCCGTCGACCCGCGGCATCTTCAGGTCGCACACGATCAGGTCGTACGTCGCGGCTCCCACGCGGGCGAGGGCTTCGGCCCCGTCGCCCGCGTGATCCACGATGAAGCCGGCGTCGGCGAGGCCGTCGCCGACCGCCTGGGCGAGCGCCGCCTCGTCCTCCACCAGCAGCACCGACGCGCCGCGCGGGAGGTCCTTGGCGATCTCCTCGGGAGGCGGCCAATAGGCCGCATTAGCGGGCTCCGGCGGCGCGCGGGCCGCAGGCGGTGCACATAACGCCCGTTACCAGACGCTGGCAACCGGGGCTGGCCGCGGCGCCACCCCTCGACCCTGCTCGGGGTGGTCCTGAGCCAACTCGAAGGACCAGCCGCCGCGCCACTCTCACACAGGGCGCATTATGGCGCCGCGCGGGAGAAACACAAGCCCCAACCCGGCTCGCGCGCACACCTTTCCCGACCAGACCTCGGCGACCAGGCAGGGTACCCCCTCAACAGGGCTCGTCGTAGTTCGGTGCGGGCTCTCGCTCGTAGGCGAGACCGGGCGCGTCGTCCGCCGCCAGACTCTGGTAGCCGGCCCCAAGAAGCGGAGGCGCACGCGCCGGCGCCGGTGGTGGCACCTCGGTAGGCTCCCCGAGATGCCGGAGAATTCGGCGGATCACCTCCGCTTGCTCGAGCAACGCGATGAGCCGCATCCCGTGGCCGCACCGCGGGCATGCGAGTACGTCGAACCCGAAGGCGCGTCGCATCAGCGCCGCCCACGAGGGGGCCGCCGGTTCGCTCGTCGGACACCGTTCCGCATTCGCGCGCGCGCCGCTCCCCTCACGCGCTCGATCGGCGCCGCCGTGCGCGGTGGCGGCGCTCTCGCCGACGATCGCCGCACGCCGGCCCGCGCGCGGCGCCAGCACGCCGTAGTACAAGACGAGGTTGATGCGCGGTCGCGGGGTGATCGCAGCCAGCCGTTCCAGGAACTCCGTCGGCTCGAACAGGATGTCGGTCGTGCCGTCGCTCCAGCGGTGCCGCAGGCGCAGCAGCACCTGGCCGTCGGGCGTCACCTGCAGCCGCTCCTCGGCAACCGGCGGCCGCAACCCGTAGCGGCACAGGCGCTCGAGACGGTGACGGTGAGCCGCAGGCGCGACGACGCCCGCGTGCAGGTCGAACCCGTCCAGGCGGGCGTGGCAGCGAATGGTGGGCGCTCCCGTCCCGTCGCCATCGCCACGCTCGTCACACACGCGCCGGAATCGTGCCCCGGCCCGCAGTCCGGTCGCCGTGCGGCCCATCACCGCTGCGGCTCCCAGCATGGCCAGCACGGGCGCCTCCTCGGCCCACCGGTCCGGCGCGAAGCCGTTGTCATCGACGCCGTGCCCTCGCCGGTCGAGCAGGCGTTCGACACGCCGGCGCACGACGCCGAGCACCAAGCCCACGTCCTCGTCTGACGGCGGGTCGCCTTCCCGGAACGCCGGACGGCCGTTCGCCCCCACGGCAAACACGCCGTCCAGCACCAGCGCGTGGATGTGGACGTTGAGGTTCAGCGCCGAGCCGAACCGCTGCAGGATGGCCACCGCACCACTCCGGCCGTCGGCCACGCCGCGGTCCGCGGCCCGGTCGCGGAGGAACCCCATCACCGCCCGAAGGAAGACGGCCGTGACCGCCCGGCAGAGGTCGTGGTCCCACGCGAGGAGATAGCGCACGCGGTGCGGCAGGCTCAGAACCCACTGGCGGACGGGGACGGGCGGAAACACGTGATCCACCAGGTGCGCCGTGATCGCCGTCATGCGCCGGGCCCCGCAGCTCGGACAGAAGCCGCGCCCCTTGCAGGAGAACGCCACGAGCCGGTCCGTGCCGCACGCCGGGCACCGGAAGCGGGCGAATCCGGCCGCCAGCCAGCCACAGCGCAGATAGGCTCGAAACTCCTCCTCCACGAACCGTGGTAGCCCTTGGCCGCCCCTCAGCCCCGCGGATTGCGCCCAGAACGTCTCGAGGTGATCGCGCACCACGCGGTACAGTACGCTCTGGCCGGGGCGGCGAGCCCGGTACGAACCCGACGCGTGAGCCACTCGGCAAGGTGGTGCAGGAGGTGTGCCACGCGGGTCCACGAGAGCTGACCGACGCGGTTCGCCCACGGCGTCGGGCTCGCCCCACAACGGGCAGCCCAGACGCCCTGCAGGTTTCGCCACGCTCCTTCACACACCGCATGGCAGAGATAGCCTGACGGCTGGTGGATCCTGCCGGAACCAGAGAGTGATCTCGTCGCCGACCTCGTCGTGCCACGCCCCGAAGCCGAAGGTCGAGGGGCGATTGCCGAAAGCCGATCCAGGCCGCGAGTCGCGAGGCGCAGGGCGTATGGCGTGAGGCGTAAGGCGTACGGCGTAGGGCGTACGGCGTGCTTCAGGTATGATGTGTGGCGAACCCCGGAGGCCTCATCGATGACCGCTCCTGAGATCGTTCTCGACATCCTGCGGAAGGCG
>JAJXZZ010000061.1 GCA_021779795.1 Acidobacteriota bacterium
GGGCCGCGCCCTCCCGGGAGCGCTCCAGCCGTTGCCAGCGGGGCGGCGCTGGACCAGAGTGGCACGCGCGCATGGCCTCCCTCGTCCACGGCGGTCCGCTCGCCGCGCTCCTCGTGGGCGCCGTGGCGCTCGCCGCCTCCACCCTCGCGGCGATCACCGGGTTCGGCGGCGCCGCGGTCCTCCTGCCCGCGCTCGTCCTCGCCTTCGGCGTACGCGACGCGGTGCCCATCCTCACCGTCGCGCAGCTCGTCGGCAACGGCGCCCGGGTCTGGTTCAACCGGCGGGAGCTCGACCGCCGCGTGGTGGGCTGGTTCGCGCTCGGCTGCGTCCCCCTCGCCCTCCTCGGCGGGGTGCTCTTCTCGCGGGCCCCCGCCGCCATCCTCACGCGCCTGCTCGGGCTCTTCCTGCTGCTGGTGGTGGCGTGGCGGCGGCTGCGGCCCGGCGTGGGGTCCCGCCCGCCGCTCCGCGCGTTCGCCCTCGTCGGTGCCGGGAGCGGCTTCCTGTCGGCCCTGCTCGGGAGCGTGGGGCCGCTCATGGCCCCGTTCTTCCTCGCCTACGGGCTGGTGAAGGGCGCCTACATCGGCACCGAGGCGCTCTCCACGGTCGTCATGCACCTCGCCAAGCTCGCCGCCTACCGCGGGACCGACGTCCTGCCCGCGTCGAGCCTCCTCGCCGGGCTGGCCATCGGCCCGGTGATGGTGCTCGGCTCGTGGATCGGGAAGCGCGTCGTCGACCGGATGCCGGAGCGGCTCTTCATCCTCCTGATCGAGGGCGTGATGACGGTGGCCGGGCTCGCCTTCCTCGTCCGCGGCCGTGCCTGACGAGGACCCCGGTCCTGCGCGAGGCGGCGGAGCGGCAGGAGGTGGGTCCCGTCGCCGCTCGCCGCTCGCCGCGGTTCGTCCAGACGAACCACCTCGATGCCAAAGTCACCTGGGCGCCCCGATATCCCGTCGGAGCGCGCGGGCGGCCAGCGCCAGCGCCAGCGACGCCGGCCTCGACGCCGACGGCGAGGGGGTGCCTGCGGCCGGCCGCGGGCGGGCGCACGCGCGCCGGTGACGCGCTCGGCCTGTCGGAGCCACTCGCGGAGCGTCTCCGCCCTCGACGGTCTGGGGCAGGACCCCGAACCGAATCGCGACCTGGTCCACCGCCGCCTTGCCGCCCAGCAGTTCGAGCACCGCTCGGCGGCGCGCCTCGACCGTCCGCCGCCCCGATCGACCCCGCACGTTCTCGGGGGCCGGAGCCGCAGAACCCGCCACCGGTTTCCCTGCCTTGTCGTCCATCTTCACGACCAACCTTCTAGCCGACCCGCTCTGGATGTCCGTCCCGAGGAGTGTCGACGTCGGCGAGGGGAACATCGTATCCGAGCGAACAAAAAGGTCAGTCCCAGTTGTGGAGGAACGCCTCTTCGAACCACGGCCCAGTCCAATCATCCCAGTGGTCCGCCTTCGGCCGCTTTGGAACGAGCCGCTTCTGCAAGTCGCGAAGGAGCACTTGCAGACGCACCTCGTTACGGATCAGGAGTTCGTCGGGGAGGCAAACCATCAGTTCGCATAGGCACTCACGGGCTCGCTCTGCGTTGCCCGGATCGACCTTGAGATTGGCTCGGATTTCCTCAAAGGAACTCCACGCGTCCAACAGGATCTGTTGTTCGGACCGCTCCAGTTCGTTTCCCAAGAACTGGACGAGCGCCACCATCTTGCGAACCTCGCGCGATGATGGGGAGCGCGACGCGAGATCCGTGAAGAGCTCCCTTGCGGCGGGGACAAGCACGCTGCGAGTTAGCTCACCAAGCGAAGTCCCGAACAGCGTCATGGCTTTGACCGGAGGCGGGCACGCGACGGGTCGCTCGTCGTTCCAAGCGCGCTGGTGCGTCGTCGTCCAGTACCAAGGCCCTCCTTCGTCAGCGGACACTTTCCCGCTCGCTGCCAGGTAGGTTAGCCAACCCTGCTGATTATCTTCGAACCACGCGCGGAGCCGGTTTCGAATCCAGAGCAGATGGCGGGTGAGAACCTCGTTGCCGGTGAGGTCTGCCCTCAGCTCCGGCGTGGATCGAAACTCGGTAGCGAGAGTAGCCGCGTACCCGAGCGCCCTCCGTTCAGAAAGGCCGGCTACCCACTCGCGCCATGGCGGGCTCTGACGCATATCCGGCTCGATGTCAGGTTCGAGCGCGCGCAGAACGCCGCGGGTGTCGAGTTCAGGAAGATTCACGTCGTCCCTCGCCTCGTCGCGATTGAACTACCTACTCCTTAGTCCGGAGCGCGGCATCGAGGGCGCGGGCCTTCCAGCGATCTACGCTCGCCTTGACGTGGCGCGCTACCTCCTCAATCGACTCCTCAAGGAGCGGGGGTTCGCTCGTAACCAAGAACTTGGCCACGAGTCGCATGTACTCGTACGGCTCCTCCCGTGGTCCATAAAACTCAAGCATCGGTCGGTAGAGATGCTCGCCCTGGCCGGATACGATGAGATCAAAGACTTGGAGCGTGTTCCTGTACGTCCGTAGAGATATTAGCTCGCCATACGTGAGCGCCGTTTGCGCGATTCTGTACTCGGAGGCCGGGACTGAAGTTGGGCGCCGGCCGCGAAGGTCCACGCTCGGAGAGCAGTTGAGGCAGAACAGCCGAACAGGGTCGACGACGTGAAGCATCGGGAAGCTCCAGATCACACATCGATGCGAAAGCGCGTGCTCTTTTCGGGCATTTTCACCGAGTCGGACTTGGCGTCGGCGAGACGGCGCGGCGTCATCGTCCGCGCCGCCTCGTATGCCTCGACGCACGCGTAACCTGCGCCTACTTCGGCGATCTCATACACGACGAGCGCCTCATCGCGGACGTAGAGCCCGAGTTCCTTCTGGATGGGCGTAGGCTGGGACGTCCTTGCGTCCCAGTCGTAACGAATCTGCTGGACCTTAGCCAAGTAATCCAGGCCGGTGTGTTTCGGCTCGACCGCGACTCGCCCGGCTAGCGCCGCGCCGCGAAGGAGGCGGACCGCGTCGGCGCAGTTGCCGCCGGCATCAGGTAGCGAGATCTCGTATCCGTACTCTGGCAACGCTTCGCCGAGAGCGGCAAACAACGAGGCACCGACCGACACGAGTGTGTCGCGCCTCCACGGCTTAGCGCCCGGACGCAGCCCTCCACAGTATTCACTCCCGAGCGAGTAGACCCGGTCCGGCCGAACCCCGCTGCGAGCAAGATCTCCCAGAAGAGCATTCCTGAGCTCCGTGGCTTCCAACGGACCGCCGTGCAGCAGCACGACGGGGTTCGCATCTTGCGGCAGGCCTGCGGACTGCCACACCGTCGCAATCTCTTGGGCGACGGCGCTCACGTGCCGGCGTCGCACCTCAGCCACGCGGCGCTCCAGTTGCTCCACACCGGCCACCTCCGCGTTGTGGCGCAGGATGTCCCCCGCACGCAGACCGTCTTCCCATCCCGTCTGCAACTTGAAATCGAGACCCAGCCGGTCTTCGGGGCGCGGATCCGGGGACGGTGCTTCAAAAAGGAGATCGACTACTTCGCGAGCGACGTCGACTCCCCCGTGTCCTCGTAGCGTGTTCTCAGCCTTGCAGCGAAATTCGTAGCTGCCGTCCCACTTCGTCGATACAATTGAAAGATCAACGGTCCCTGCCCCCCAATCACACACGATCACGTGACCTGGCATCCGCAGCAGGGTCAGCAGCGGAGAAGCATTTTCATAATGCTCGGCGAGGTGAGCCGCGGCGATGAGAAGAGCTGCAGGTTCGTGAATAAAGGTGACGGGCTGCCCGTAATCCTCGACCGATTGCGCGACGACATCGCACTCGTCCACGGTCCAGCCTGGAGGCACCGTCAGCGCCATGCGGCCGTCCGGCATGTAAAGCGGGCCGATCGCCTGCTCGGCGAGTCTCTTGAGCACCGATTGCAGGAACCGACGGTCCTCCCCCTTGTCACGCAGCCGCAGTTTGGGGGCAAGCATCAGCGCACCACGCGCCTGCTGCACCTCACGTCCGACGATTGGCGGATGCGTGCCGCGCAGCGCGACGGACGGCACGGACTCGAACGGAATGATTCGGCGCTGCGCTGGGTCGAACAGCGAGGCCACCGTATGGAACGTGCCGAGGTCCAGTCCGATGTGGGCCATACGTTCCCCTAGAAAATCTGCGTCAAATCGAGCACGAGCCCCGCAGTGCGGCAAGCGGTGCACAGTTCATCAAAGGTTGCCCTGGACCTTTCGGCATCGCCATTCGCCAGGGCGACGCGGAGCACTTCTACGGCGGGCGCGATCCGCCGGCTTGCGCGCCGCACGAACTCCGCCTGGACCCTCTCCTCAATATGCTCCTGGACCTCGAGGAGTCGCGTGACGTCCGTCAGGTCGATCTTGGCTCGGAGCCGCGCGTCGAGAGCGTCCCCAAAGTTCTTCACCTCTGCGCGAACGGCTCCCACCTCGCGCTCGAGCAGGTGCCGGACCTCTTCTTCCGCGCGCTCCTGTCTCGTTGCTGCTGCGGTCTGGAGGTCGCGGATCCCGGCTACGCCCGCGCGCGAGGATCGCTCCAGCTCCTGAATGCGGTCGGCAAGCGCCGGGATGCTTCGGGTGGCATTCGCTACCGCTTGCTCGAGCCGGTGCGTTGCACCATCCGATCTCTCCTGACGCTCCAGAATGGCATCGGTCCTTTGCTGAAGTGCTGCATCGAGCGTCTCCATTCGGCGGGCGATGATGGCCGCGAGATCAGGCGTCTCGCAGGAGGACGCCGGTATCGATGCCGCGGCGTCTGCAGGACGCGGAGTTGAGTCGCCGCTCGTCGCCGACACACGCCGCGGGGCCGGAGCCGACCCTACGCCTGGCGAATCTTCCGCCATGGGCGGGTCAGGAGGCGCGGGGGGCCGCGAAGAGGAAGCCGCAGTCACGGTTCCGGTTCTGCCCGAGAGGCCCGCGATCGCGGATGACCTGTCTTTCGGCGCCACCTCGGATGTTTCGGGCAGATTAAGCCACGAGAGCCACTCTGACGCCTTCACCTCCAGCGCAGTGCGCGCCTCGCCCTTTCGCTTGATCGCGATGTCGACGATCTCGAACAGCGCCTTGCGCAGCGACTCGGGGCCGGCGTCGGCCGGTTCGGGATTCCAGGACTTCCACGCCTTCGCGACCTGCTCCCACTCCTGGAGCGTCCGGCCGGGATTCCCCTTCTTCCGCTTTCTGGGCGAGCCTGCTGCGAATTGCGCCTCGTCGTTTAGCGGGGTTGCGCGAGGTGTGGCTTGGTCGCTCATCCGTGACTCCCTCGGTGGACAGGTAAATTCAGGCCAACGGCGAAAACCCCGGACCAGTGCGCTTCTACCCTTCGTTTGCGTCGGGCCGCAACCGCAGAAGGGTGCTCCCTGACCGATCCCCTCATTCCCACGGTCACGGGACGGGCCGAGTTTAAGACGTTCCGCGGGGTTGAGATCATGGTGCTGTTGGTTTCCAGCCACCAGGGGCCGGCGGCGGCGGAATTCGCCAGCCTCAAGACTCCCCGAGCCTGACCAACATTGCCAGTCGCTCGAGGAACTCGCGAGTGACGCCAGCATTCGCCAGAGCACGGGTGACGATGACGCGCCGTGTGCCGATCGTCACATGGCGAAGCGGACGGTTTCGCTCGCTCTCGTCGACCCAATCGGCATGTCCGGGCGCCCGACCGAGGAAGCTGCCGATCAGGCGCGTCCTTGCGCCCTCCCATTCGGAATCGAGCGCCTTCCCGTGAAACAGGAGGACGCTCCCGGAACGCGCGAACACAGGCATCGCGCGCTCCAGGAACTTCAGGCGCTCGAGCGAGGGGAGCCGTCCGCCCGCATTTCTCTGACTCGGAAACGCGCTCAATTCGATCTGGTAGCAGAGGTCCCCGAGACCAGGACGTGCCCCCGGCCAGTGCTCGACGCCCGTTCCGACGACTTGAGCAAGCCGCGCCCACGTGTGTGTTCCGCCTTCCCGGTAGTGGTCGTTCGGATAAACGTGAAACGGCCGATCCGCCGGGAGCGCGACCGCGCCTGCCGTGAGTCGCTCGACGATGTCCGTCCTTCCGTTCGTGAGGATGACGAGGGGTTGCGCACACGACTCCAGGCAGTAGTTGACGAGATCTTCGTCGCGTCCGAGTTCGTACGCATGCTCGGTGCCGATCACGAGCACGGACCGGTCGGGGCGCCCAAGCCCAAGCGCGTACTCGTTAAGAAGGGACGTGCGTTGGTCGAGGGTGAGCGGGACCAAGTCGGCCACCGAGAACGTGGTCTCGCTCAGCTCAAGCGCGTCCCGCTTCGCGAGCGCAGCCTCCAGCGTCGACTTGAGAGCCTCGATTGCTGCGCCCAACACGGACGCGGGCTCTGCTTGGAGCCCTCTCAGGTGGTTCAGGTAAGA
The DNA here is from genome assembly GCA_021779795.1 of Acidobacteriota bacterium. Taxonomy (GTDB): domain Bacteria; phylum Acidobacteriota; class Vicinamibacteria; order Vicinamibacterales; family Fen-181; genus FEN-299. The sequence continues at coordinate 6,352 of JAJXZZ010000061.1, forward strand.
GATTGTTGCTAACTGGGCCAGGTCAGCGAACGTCATGACTCGCCCTCCCCGTTCTCAGGATAGCGTACCAGCCTGGGCTTGACGAGGAGTTGCTCCCCTCCCGTGGAGGCTCAGCAACTATCGAAATCATTCCCGTCGCCGATTACCGCTCGCAGCGGTTCGTCCAGACGAACCACCTCGATGCCAAAGTCACCTGGGCGCCCCAATATCCCGTCGACGCGCGCAGGCGGTCGGCGACTGCGACGCCCACCTCAATGCCCACCGCGACGCCGGCGGTGAGTGGGGGCCTGCGGCCGGCCGAGGCGGGACGCCTGCAGACCGACGAGCGTATCGGAAAGCAGAAGGCCCTCGAGCCATCTAGGGCGCCCGAGCGCAGCACGACCGAACCGGTCCTGCGCCTCGGGCGACCAGTCCATGCAGAAACTGACGGCCGGCAGGGGATCCAACGAAGAAGCCCCCGGGCTCGCCGCAGCATCTCCAAACGGCTCGGCCGACCGAGGGAGCGGGGCCGGTCGCGAACCCGGCGTCACGTTGCCGCAGGGCGGCCCCGGCCGTTGACCGACGGATCTTTCTCCGCTATAGTGGACGAACCATCCAGATGGGACGAGGGGCGCGGCCCGCCGACTCCCAGCCAACTCCGATGAAGTCCCTTCTCAGGGGCTCCAACCGGCTCGGTGGCAATGCCGCGCGATGGAGTGCCGATGCCCAAGCACCCGAGCCGTCTCTCGCCCCGCCCGGCCGCGGAGGGGCCGGCCGACACCTGGCTCTTCACCTCCGAGTCGGTTTCGGAGGGCCATCCGGACAAGCTCGCCGACCGGATCTCCGACGAGATCGTCGATGCCGCCCTGCGAATCAATCCGCGGGCCCGCGTGGCGGCGGAGACGCTGGTGACCGCCGGCCGATGCCTCCTGGCCGGCGAGGTGAGTGACGCGAGCGGCCTCGATTACGTCGACCTGGCCCGAAGCGCCATCCGCGACGTGGGCTACGTCGGGGGCGACTTCGACGCCGACACGGTGCCGGTCGAGGTGGCCATCCACGAGCAGGCGGCCGAGATCGCCACGGCGGTCGGCGCGCACGGCGGCGTGGAGGGGGCCGGCGACCAGGGGCTCATGTTCGGCTACGCCTGCGACGAGACGCCGGAGCGCATGCCGGCCACGCTGGTCTACGCGCACCGGATCGTGGCGGCGCTCGCCCGGCTGCGAAGGGCCGGCCAGGGCCTCCTCGGCCCCGACGCCAAGTCCCAGGTGACGCTCCGGTACACCGGAGGGCGGCCCGGCCCCGCCGAGGCCATCGTCGTCTCCCAGCAGCACCGCCCAGGCGCCGGCGAGGAGCTGCGGTCGCTGGTCCGACAGGTGGTCCAGGAGGTCTTGCCGGAGGACGTGCTCGTCCCGGCCACCCGGCTCCTGGTGAACCCGTCCGGCTCCTTCGTGGTCGGGGGCCCGGCCGCCGACACGGGGCTCACCGGCCGGAAGATCATCGTCGACACCTACGGTGGCGCGGCACCGCACGGCGGCGGCGCCTTCTCCGGCAAGGACCCCTCCAAGGTCGACCGCTCGGCCGCCTACGCCGCGCGCTGGCTCGCCAAGAACATCGTCGCCGCCGGCCTGGCTCGCCGCTGCCTCGTCCAGGTCGCCTACGCCATCGGCGTCCCCGAGCCGGTCTCGCTGCGCGTCGAGACCTTCGGGACCTCCTCGACCTCGCCGGCCGCGCTCACGGCGCTCCTGGCTCGCCTGGTGGACCTCAGGCCCCGCGCCATCCGGGACCGGCTCGGCCTCGACCGGCCCATCTACGCGCGAACGGCCGCCTACGGCCACTTCGGTCGCGCGCCCGACGCCGACGGCGGCTTCCCCTGGGAGGGGACCGACCTCGCCGAGCAGCTCCTGGCCGGTCTCCGGTGAGGCGAGGCCATGGACCACGAGGTCATCGATCTCGCCGAGCGGCTCACGCCGCGCCCGGGCCGGGGCGTCACGCTCCACTCCGAATCGGGGCTGGAGCCGGGAACCATCCTGGCCCTCCTGAACGAGCCGGGCTCCTTCACCTTCCAGCTCGACGACCTCCGCGACCATCCGGCGAGACTGCTCCCCGACGGGACCAAGTGGACCTACCGCGCGAACTGCCAGCCGGACGGCCGCCATCGGACGGAGATCGTCATGCGGCGGGTGGACGTGGGCGTCCGGCGCCATCGGGTCCGCAGCTGCGCGTTGCCCGGCAAGCCGGGCCAGCGCACCATCCGTGAGTTGGAGGACTGCCTGGAGGGGGTCGATCCGCTCCTCCTGCGCACCGCCTGGGGCGCCGTCACCGGCTGCCCGCGCCCCCCCATGTCCGTCCCTCCAGTAACCTTCAAGCCATGAGCGGCTTTCCTCTCAGCGTCGCCGGGCACATCGCAATCGCGCTCGACTGCCTCCGCCGCGGCGACCTCGAAGGCGCCGCCTCGGCCCTGGCTCGCGCCGCAGCACTTTCGCGGGAAGCAGCCGGGTAGTCCCCGCACCGCAGCAGCCTCAGCTGACGACCCGGCCACCGGCCGGCGTCGCTCTCTTCCCACACGCCCACGCCCAGGAGGTCGCACATGAAGCTCTTCAACAACCCGAAGCTCCGCCACCTGCTCTCCGAGCTCGACCGCGCCCGGGAGCTCTTCAACGAGCACGAGCATGGGCAGGCGCTGGAGGTCTACCGCGCCGCACAGGAGGAGCTGAAGCGGCTCGGCGCCACCTCCGCCTTCGTCCTCTGGAACATGGCCATCGCTGCCGACAACATGGGAGACCTGCCAGTGGCCCTCGACCTCGTCGTCCAGGCGGTGATTCTCGATCCGCTCGCCATCCCGTTCCGCAACTCCTTCGACATCATCGCCCGCCGCATTCGCGATGCGCTCGCCGCGCCCGAGCGCAAGGTGGACGACCCGGCCACGCCCCGGCTCTATGAGCTCCTCACCCGCGTCGGCGGGGCCGACGTCCCCGCCCACGTGGCCATGGCCCGCTTCTGCGCGGCCACCGGCGACCTCCCCCGGGCCCGGGCCATCGCAGCGGCGACCACGCTCCTCCACCCGATGGAGCGCGAGGCCTGGCTCTGCAAGGCCGAGGTGGCGCGGACGGCCGGCGAGCCGGAGGAGGCCGCCGTCTGCACCGCCGAGGCGGCGGCACTGGAGGGCGAGCCGGTGCCCTTCGCGGTGCCGGGGGTGGCGCAGGGGTAGGCGGGACGAGGCGGCGCACCATGGACGGTCCCAGCCGGGAGTCCTACCTCGCCATGCAAGCGCGAAAGCAGGCCTGGCTCGATGCCCTGCGCACCCGCGACGACATGGTGGCGCTCGACGAGTGGCGCCTGGCCGTGGAGGCAGTCGGCGGCTGGCCCGAGGATCTGGTGCCGTTCATCGCAGTCGGAAATGGCGATTCCTTCTGCCTGTCACGCCGCGAAGCCGATTGAATCACCGTCGGACGGGACCAGATCGCCAAGGCCGGTTCATTGGCAGACTCGTCAGGGTCAGCGCAGGGTGCGCAAACGCACGCGGACGATCTCCGACGGCACGCCGAGGCGCATGGGCGGTCCCCATGTTCCCGTGCCGCGCGAGACGTAGAAGTGGCTCGCGCCGATCTGGTAGTGCCCGGCGTTGTGTGGATAGAGCCTTCGGGCGAGCCAGGATATCGGCCAGAGTTGGCCGCCGTGCGTGTGACCGGACAGGACCAGACCGACACCCAACTCCGCGAGACGGGGGTAACCCAGTGGCTGGTGGCAAAGGAGGATCGAGGCACGCTGCCGCGTCGCGGGACCGATCACCTGCTCGAGTCGAGGCGCCTGGTCGCCCTCCATGCGCGCGGCGATGGGATCATCGATTCCATAGACGTCGATCGCCCCAGCCACGGTGACTCTCTCGTTTCGCAGAAAGCGCACGTTACCCGCCTCCGCGCACCGAACCACCTCGTCTACGCCGGCATGAAAGTCGTGGTTTCCCGTGACCGCCAGCACGCCGTGGCGCGCCTTGAGGTTCTGCAGCACTCGCATGGCCTCGACCAGGTGCGCCACCTTCTCGTCGGCGAGGTCGCCGGTGATCACCACGAGGTCAGGCGCGAGGGAGTTGACGCGCTCCACCATTCCGCGCAGGCGCCCTGCGCGAGAGAAAGGACCCACGTGTACGTCGCTGAGTTGCACCACGGAGAATCCCTCGAGAGAGCGTGGGAGGTGGGCGAGCGCGACCTCGACATCCGTGGTCCGTGGCATGGCCTGGGCTGTCGCGACACTGATCGCGGCGATCACCACGGCGGTCGCGCTCACCAGCGCGAGCCCGGCGTGTCCAGGCGACAGGTTGAGCAGCATCGGGGCATGGATACCGAGCGCAGCGCTCCGGAGGATGAACATTCCCGCCTGCAGCGCGAGGGCGGCGAGGGAGGCGTACAGCGCGAGCCCCAGCCACACCATCACCACCCAGTTGACCAGCGCGGTGGGACGCCACACGCGGGTTCGAGACAGAATCCTCAGCAAAGGAAACGAGACGGCTCCGCACACCGCCAACCCCCGCAGCGACCAGATCTCGCTCGTGGAGCAGGGGCCGAGCGCCCCCAGCAGACGGGCGTACAGGTAATAGTGCATGCCGCCGAACAAGGTCAGCATCACCGTGACCAGGACGACGATTCGAAGGTGGCGGAGCATCGAGCGTGAACCCCTACCTCTGTTTCGTTCGCTGACCGATCGGACCGGATCCGTCACGGTGCGCTGAGCGCCGCAGTCGCCTGGCTCGCGGAAATCACAGTCGCCTGCCGTACGAAGACTTTCTCCATCAACATGCGGTGCACCTCGGGGTCCCGATCCGCGCAGCAATCTTCGACGACGACGATGCGATAGTCCGCGTCGGCAGCATGGCGGAGGGTCGAGAGGACGACCCCGCCCGTAGAGATGCCGGCAAGCAA
>JAJXZZ010000469.1 GCA_021779795.1 Acidobacteriota bacterium
GAAGGTGTTCCTGCGCGGCCGCTCGCGCTCGGCGAGCGGGCTCGGCGAGCGCCTTGGCTACATGAACGGCTCGTTCGCCCGTCTCGTCGACGCGCTCGTCGCGCGGTTGCGCGAGCTCGGCGTTCGCATCGAGCTCGGCAACCCGGTGCGCCGAATCTGGCGCAGCGAGGACGGTCTCGAGGTGCAGGCGCGCACCGGCGTCGAGCGCTGCGACACGGCGCTGTTCACCGCGGCGCCCGCCGAGCTCTCCAGGGTGGCGGGCGGCCAGCTGCCGGACCCCGACCGCGCCCGGCTCGACGCTCTCGCCTCCACCGCGGCGCTGTGCGTCGTGCTCGAGCTGTCGCGATCGCTGACCCCGTACTACTGGCTCAACATCGCCGACCCGGCGTTCCCGTTCGGCGGCCTGATCGAGCACACCAACTACATCCCGCCCGAGCGCTACGGCGGGCGCCGCGTGCTCTACATCTCCAAGTACCTGTTCGCCGACAACGCTCTGTGGAACGCACGCAACGACGAGGTCTGGGCGGCCTACCGGCCGTTCCTGCAGAAGGTCAACCCCGCCTTCGACGACGGCTGGGTGCTCGCGCGCCACCACTTCAAGGCCGCCTACGCGCAGCCGGTGATCCCATGCCACTACCGCTCGCTGATCCCGCCGCTCGCGACGTCGATCCCCGGTCTTTACCACGCGTGCATGGCGCAGATCTACCCCGAGGACCGCGGCCAGAACTACGCCGTCCGCTCCGGCAACCGCGCCGCGGCGGCGCTGCTCTCGCTGCCCCGCGCCTGAAGCCTCGTCTGCTCCTCGGCTTCCTTCTCCTCGGCTCCTTTGGCCCTCGTCCGCACTCCGGCGCTTCACCAGCGGCGTTTGCCAGCCGCGGCGGCCGGCGCTACGCTGCCGACGCGAGGTGACCCATGCTGGGATTCGCGGCCGTCCTGACTCCGTTGCTCACGCTCCCGCTCTTGGCGCAGGCGGCGCTGCAGCCTCCCGCCGCCACGCGGCCCACGCTCGCGGAGGTGCGCGCGACGATGGGGATCGCCTCGTCCGGCGACGTGCGCGGGCAGAAGGATGCGATCGGCTTCGCCTCGACGCCCGCGCAGATGGCCAGGGCGTGGGAGCTGTCCGCCACCCCGCCGGCGCCCGAGCGGCTGGGCGAAGCGCCCCCGCCCGGCGTCGCCGGGGTCATCTGCGCGCACGACGACTACCTGTTCGCCGGCCGCGTCTACCGCCAGACGCTGCCGCTGGTCACGGCCAAGACCGTCCTCCTCGTCGGGGTGTTCCACGGCTACCGCCGCTTCGGTGCGCACGACGTGCTGGTGTTCGACGACTACCGCGCCTGGCGCACCCCCGACGGCGAGGCGCCGGTCTCGGCACTGCGCGGCGAGTTGCTCGCTCGCCTGCCGCACGGCGACTACGTGCAGGACGACGCCGCCCACGACTCCGAGCACTCGCTCGAGGCCCTGCTCTACTGGCTCAAGCACGTCCGCCCCGACGTGCAGTTCGTCCCCGTGATCGTGCCGGTGATGAAGTTCGGCCGCATGCAGAAGCTGGCCGACGATCTCGGCCTCGCCCTCGCCGAGACGATGAAGGCGCACCAGTGGAGGCTCGGGCGCGACGTCGCGGTGGTGATCTCCTCCGACGCGGTGCACTACGGCGACGACTTCGGTTACGTGCCGTTCGGCCAGGGCGGGGTCGACGCGTACGTCAAGGCGTGCGCGCAAGACCGCTCGTTGCTGACCGGGCCGCTCGCGGGGCCGGTGACGACCGCCAAGGTGGAGCAGTTCTACACGACGTGCGTCAACCCGGAGCAACCATCAGAGTATCGCCTGACCTGGTGCGGCCGCTTCGCGATCCCACTCGGCCTGCTCGTACTCGAGCGGACGACCGCGGCGCTCGGGCTGCCCGTGCCGGTCGGCCACCCGCTCGTCTACGGCACCTCGATCGGCGGGCCCGAGCTGCCGGTGAAGGCGATCGGGATGGGCTCGACCGCGCCCGCCAACCTCTACCACTTCGTCGGCTATCCATCGGAGGCGTACACCGTCGGCGAGTAGGGACCTGGGGCGCCGCCCTGCGCTAGGAGCCTGTCGCGCATAGCGACGGAAGCGAGGGTCGCGATGGCGCCCGCTGGCAAGGCGGACAAGCGAAACGCCCGCAGACGCAGCTGTAGCCTACGTCGAGGACATTTCGCGCGGGCCAACGCAGCCAGCGGGATGCCAGCGCGAGCCGCAGCCGGAGTCGATGGGCGACAGGCTCCTAGTGGAAGATCTCGGCGAAGAAGTCCTTCATCGCCTGCCAGGAGCGGCGATCGGCCTCGGCGTTGTACGCCGCACCGCGGGAGTTGTCGTTGCCGGCCGCGGGGTTGGTGAACGCGTGTACGGCGTTGCCGTACTGCACCAGCTCCCAGTCCACGTGCCCGGCGCGCATCTCCTGCTCGAACGCCGCCACGTCCTTCGGCCCGACGAACGGGTCGTCCGCCCCCTGCAGCGCCAGCACTTTGCCGCGGATGTTCTTGGCGTCGGCCGGCGTGGGCGTGTCGAGCGAGCCGTGGAACGTGACCACCCCGGCCACGTCGGCGCCGCTGCGCGCCAACTCGAGCACCACCATGCCGCCGAAGCAGTAGCCGATCGCGGCGATCCGCTTCGGGTCCACGAGCGG
>JAJXZZ010000470.1 GCA_021779795.1 Acidobacteriota bacterium
CCACCGAGCCCGACCGGTCCGACGACCTGGCCACCCGGCTGGCCGAGCTGCACCGGTTCGACGGCGTGCGGCGCCTGGACCTCGCCGGCCTGGACACCGAGGCGATCGCCGAATTCGTAGCGCGCACACAGCAGCTCGCCCCGGCGTCGGCGCGTACGGCCGCCGCCTTGCTGCGCGAGAGAACCGGCGGCAATCCGTTCTTCCTCACCGAACTCGTCAACGAGCTCGAACTCCGCGGCGGCCTTGCCACGCTGGGCACGCAGCACACGGTCCCCGCGTCGATAGGCGATGCCATCGCCCGCCGCCTGGCCGGGCTGGGCAGCGGCGTGCGCGCGGTCATCGAACAGGCCGCGGTGCTGGGCCAGACGTTCGACCTGCCGGCGTTGATCTCGACGAACGGGACGGAGGCCGGCGGGACGCTGGCGGCCATCGATTCGGCCGAGGCCGTCGGGTTGGTGCGCGCCGTTCACGACTCCGACGGTGAATTCGCCTTCGTGCACGCGCTGACCCGAGAAGCGGTGCTGACCGGGATGGCCGCCTCGCGGCTGCGGGTCATGCATGCGCGCGCCGCAGAGGCCCTCGAGGGGCGCGGCGATCCGGCGCTCGTCCCGCGCCTGGCCAACCACTACCTGCGCGCGCACGTGCTCGGCTACCACCAGCAGGCGTTGCGGTACGCGCGTCGGGCGGCCCGCATGGCCGAGCAGAGCCTGGCCTACGAGGACGCGGCGACGTGGTTCGAGCGGGCGGCCTCGCTGCCGGAGCTCACCCTGGCGGACCGGGCCAGGCTGCAGCTCGACGCGGCCGCCAACCACGTGCGCGGTGGCTCGTTCGCGCGGGCGCGGTCCATCTACGAGCGCATCGGCGCGACCGACGATCCGCTCATGCGCCTGGAGGCGGCCGTCGGCTACGAGGAGGCCAATTGGCGTCCCGGGCAATCGAATTCGAAGGCCGCGGACTTGTTGGCGTCGGCTCTGGAATCGTGCGGGCTGCGCGCCGAGGACCCACGCTATGTGCAGGCGCTCGGCAGCTTCGGTCGGGCGCTGGCCTTCGCCGGCGAAGCGGCGCGGGCCCGTGAGGTCGGCGCCGACGCGATCGTGCGCGCACGGACCGTCGGCGCCGCGGCGGTACTGCTGCACACGCTGAAAACCAGCCTGTGGCAAGGCCTCACCCCGGAGATGAGCGAGATCCAAACCGAGCGCGCGGCCGAGGTATCCCGCATGGCGCTATCGCGCCGCGACTACGAGTCGTTGGGCGCGGCATCGCATTTCCACGCCCAGGTCAGCTACCTGGCGGGCCGGCCGGACGGCCTCGCCGCCGCGACCGCCGATATGCGGCGAGCGGCGCAAAGCTGCGGACAATCCGCCTTCGGCTTCGTCGGCGCGTGCATCGAGCAAGCGCTGGCCTATCTGGGCGGCGACTTCCCCGGTGCCGAACGATGGGCCGACATCGCCTTGCGCACAGGCGGTTTGTTCGGCGCCGACGACACCGAGGGCTCCAACGGGGTCCAGATGTTCATGATTCGCCGCGAGACCGGCGATTTGAAGCGGTTCGGGGCGTTTGTCGACGGCAGTGAGACGTTCACCGGCCGCTGGGTGCCGGGTCTGCTCGCCCTGTACACCGAGCTGCGGTGCGAGCGCGGCATGACCCGTGCGCTCAACCAACTGCTCAACCGCAACCTCGGCGACCGCCTGGAGGATGCGCAGTGGCCGATGGAACTGGTGTTCATGGTCGAGGCGGCGCTGCAGCTCGGCGATCTCGACGCGGTCCGGGCGCTGCACCCGTTCGTCGCGCGTTACGCCGGAAAGAACTTGGTGGCCGGGCAGTTCGTGGCGCTGTTCGGCAGCGCGGACCGGTACCTGGCCCGCATGGCCGCGCTCTGCGGGGACCGTGCGGCGGCCGACCGGCACTTCGCCGCGGCGATCGAGATGGACCGCCGGATGGGCTCGGTGGTCCACGTCAGCGAGACGCTGGCCCGGCACGCGCTGTTCGCCGCGTCCTGCGGACGCACCGACGATGCCCACCGCCTGGCCGGCGAGGCACGCGCCATCGCCGGGGCGGTCGGCCAGACCCGGGTCGTCGACCTCGTGGATTCGGTGCTCGCCAGGCCTCCCGTCGGCCCGGACGGTCTGACCGAGCGGGAGGTCGAGGTGCTGCGGCTGCTCGCTGAGGGGTTGAGCAACCGGGCCATCGGCGAACGCCTCTTCATCAGCACCAACACCGCGGCGAACCACGTGCGCAACATCCTGATCAAGACCGGGGCGGCCAACCGAACCCAGGCGGCGATGTACGCCGCCGATCACCAGCTGCTCGGGTAGACCGCGTCAGATGTCGGACAGGGTCCCGTCCGGCATCACGCGGTCTTTCACCTCGACGACGGCGTCGGCGGGCAGGCCCGCCCGGGCGGCCGCGGACCTGATGGCCTCCGGGGACGGCGCCTCGTAGAGGCAGTACGTCTTGCGTTTGTCCGCCGAGACGAAGGAATACATCCAGCGAACGCCCTCCAGGTCGTTGATCCGGTTGATACCGTCGGCAACTTCGAGGCTGGGTTCCAATTCCTCGGCGAAGTTGCGCTCGACCATGAAGATGGGCACGGCGGACTCCTGTCACTGTCTTGGGTCGAGCCTAGGCCGTCGACGACG
>JAJXZZ010000471.1 GCA_021779795.1 Acidobacteriota bacterium
GCCGCCGCACCCGGGCGCGCCAGGCGGCGAGACGCCCGCCCGTTAAGGACACCCGACATGCCTCGTCTCGACAACCGCCCGTTCAACGCCCTGCGCCCGACGCGCATCACGCCGAACTACGTGAAGCACGCCGAGGGCTCGGTGCTCATCGAGGTCGGCGACACGCGCGTCATCTGCACGGCGAGCGTGGAGGACCGCGTCCCGCCCTTCCGCCGCAACTCGGGCAAGGGGTGGGTGACCGCGGAGTACGGCATGCTCCCCCGCGCGACCACCACGCGCAACCAGCGCGAGTCCACCGCCGGGAAGGTCGGCGGCCGCACGCAGGAGATCCAGCGGCTCATCGGGCGATCGCTGCGCGCGGTGACGCGGCTCGAGGAGATGGGCGAGCGGACGATCTGGGTGGACTGCGACGTCATCCAGGCCGACGGCGGCACCCGCACCGCGTCGATCACCGGCGGCTTCGTCGCGCTCGCGCTGGCGTTGCTGAAGATGCGCGAGGCGGGCCAGATCGCGGCGCTCCCCCTCCGCGACTTCGTCGCGGCCGCCAGCGTGGGCATCATCGGCGGCGAGCCGATGCTCGACCTGGCGTACGAGGAGGACTCGCGCGCCGACGTGGACATGAACATCGTCCAGACGGGAGACGGCCGGTTCGTCGAGGTGCAGGGGACGGCCGAGGCCGCGCCGTTCGGCCGCGACGCCCTGGTCTCGCTGCTCGACCTGGCGCAGGAGGGGATCCGGCAGCTCAACGCCCTCCAGCGCGAGATCGTCGGGCCCCTGCCGTGACGACGCTGCTGCTCGCCACGACCAACGCCGGCAAGCTGCGCGAGATCCGGGACGTGCTGGCCGGCCTCGACCTCGAGGTGCGCGCGCTGTCGGACATCCCCGCCGTCGCCGAGCCCGAGGAGACCGGGCGCACCTTCGAGGAGAACGCCCGCGCCAAGGCGCTCTACTACGCCGGCGCGTCGGGCCTGCTGACGGTGGCCGAGGATTCCGGCCTCGAGATCGACGCGCTCGACGGCGCGCCGGGCGTCTACTCGGCGCGGTTCGGCGGCGAGCGGGCGCCGGCCTACGCCGAGAAGTTCGCGCTCCTGTACCGCATGCTCGCCGAGCGCGGCGCCCCCGAGAGCCCGGCGAGGTTCGCGTGCGCGCTGGCGCTGGCGCGGCCGGGCGGGGTTCTCTTCGAGGCGCGCGGGACAATCGAGGGACGCATCACCTCGCCGCCGCGCGGGACCGGCGGGTTCGGCTACGACCCGATCTTCTTCTACCCGCCGTTCGGCTGCACGCTGGCCGAGGTGCCGGCCGACCGCAAGTCGTCGGTGAGCCACCGCGGCCAGGCCTTTCGCCAGCTGCGAACGTTCCTGGAGCGGGAGCGTCGTCGGTAGAGCCTGACGGCGACGGGGCGTGGGGCTCGGTGTATCTTGCGATCTTGCGATCTTGCGATCTTGCGACCTGCCGACCTGGCGACCTGGCGACCTGGCCGGCGACCGAGACCGCAAGGCCTCGAGATCCCGAGTTCGCAAGATTCCGAGTTCGCAAGATCGCAAGATCGCCAGATCGCGAGATCCCGAGTTCGCAAGATCGCAAGATCGCAAGATTCCGCGATCGTCAGATGAGCAATTCGTCCACCGCCATGCCCGAATCCGTCCGACTCGACGTCTGGCTCGATGTCGCCTGCCTGTTCAAGACGCGCTCGGAGGCGCAGAAGGCCTGCCACGGCGGCAAGGTGGACGTGAACGGCCATCCGGGCAAGCCGCACCGCGAGGTGCGCGTCGGTGACGAGCTGCGCATCACCCGGCCGCTCGGCCGGCGCCAGGTCGTGGTCGTCGTCGCGCTGGCCGGCCGGCACGTGCCGAAGGCCGAGGCGAAGACGCTCTACGAGGATCGGACGCCGCCGCCGACGCCCGAGGAAGCCGAGATGCGCGAGGTCGAGCGGGCCTTCCGGCGTTCGTTCGGCTCGCGCCCGGTGCGGGCGCCCGACCGGCGCGAGCGGCGCGCGCTCAGGAAGATGAAGGAGCGGGGCGACTGACACGGGAGAGACGGGCCGGCTCGGTCACGGGCCGCGGCCCGCTCAGCGCCCCTCCACCTGCCGCGCCCGCACGATGAAGCGCCTGGGGGCCGGCCCGATGTACCAGAACGGGTAGCACGTGACGAGCGTCAGCGTGCGGCCGGCCGTGGGCTGGATCACCTGCACGTCGGTCGGCGGCACCACCTTCGTCCACTCGACCACGTAGCCGAATTCCGCGGCGCCGGCTCTGAGCGTGATCCGGTCGCCCTCGCGGACGCCATGGAGCGGGAGGAAGAACGTGTCGCGGTGGCCCGCCAGCACGACGTTCCCCGCCTGGCCCGGCAGCGCCGTCCCGTCCAGGTGGCCCACGGCCCGCCTGAGGATCGCGGCCGAGTCGCCCTGCGCCACGACCGCGTCGAGGCCGAGACGGGGGATCTCGATCTCGGCGAACGCCTGGCCCTCGACGGGCGGCGGCGCGGCCGGCGCGACGGGTCCCGTGGACGCCACCGGCGCGGGCGGCCGCATCTGCTCGAGGCGCCGGCGCTCGCGCGCCTGGTAGAGGTTGGCGTCCACGGCGACGTACGCCACGTAGGCGATCGCGAGGAGCCCGGCCGCCAGCAGCGGCCAGGCCGC
>JAJXZZ010000062.1 GCA_021779795.1 Acidobacteriota bacterium
TCGACGGCCTCGGGCGAGTCCCAGTAGAGCGGGCGCAGGAACGGCACGCCGGTGTCGTACGTTTCGCGCGAGGCGGTGTAGATGTAGGGCACCAGCGCCGAGCGCAGCAGGAACGCCTGGCGCATGGCGTCCGAATACTCGACCGGGTACGCCCAGATCCGCCGCTCCGCGCCCGGGTTCTTCGTCGTGTGCGTGCGCAGGATCGGGCTGAACACGCCGAACTGGATCCAGCGCGTGTACAGCTCGGGGTCCACCGGCCCGTTCATGTGGCCGCCGATGTCGTGGCTCCAGTAGCCGAAGCCCACGTTGGCCGCCGTCGCCGTGAAATACGGCTGGTAGGCCAGCGACTGCCAGGTCGAGTACGTGTCGCCCGAGAACCCGATCTCGTAGCGGTGGTTGCCGAGCCCGCCCCACCGGTGGAAGATGAGGGGCCGGTGCTTCCCCTGCCGCTCCATGTCGGTGAAGAACGTGTAGTTGAGCCACCAGGTCGGGTTGATCCCCTCGAGCGACGTCTTGTCGCTCTGCTGCCAGTCGAGCCACCAGAAGTCCACGCCCTGGCGCTCGAGCGGGTGGATGACGAGATCGAAGAAATTGGTCGCGAACCGCTTGTTCACGATGTCGAACGGCACGTACTGCCCGCTCGCCGGGTCGATCCCCATCGCCTTCGCCATCGCGGGGTATTGCTGTTCCCACGGCTGGATCCCCGAGGCCGGGTGCAGGTTCAGCGGCGTCTTCAGCCCGTGCACGTCGGTCCACTTCAGGAAGGCGGCGGGGTCGGGAAAGTAGTTCTTGTCCCAGGTGAAGCCGGTCCACCCCTTCGTGTGGCCCGAGGCGTCCTTGACGTCGTCGCGCCAGGCCCCGCCGAACGTCTGGTGCCAGTCCATGTCCACGACGAGCACGTCGAGCGGGAGCGTGCGCGCCTCGAAGCCGCGAACCAGCTGCATGAACTCGGTGTCGGTGTAGGCCCAGTAGCGGGACCACCAGATCCCGAAGGCGAACCGCGGCGGCATCGGGATCCGGCCGGCGACCTTCGTGAAGTCGGCCAGGGCCCCGCGGTAGTCGTGGCCGTAGCCGAAGAAGTAGAGGTCCTGGCGCTTCCCCGGCGGGCGCGGCGTCACCCACGGCCAGTCGCTCCCGTCGTAGAGCAGCCGCGCCGTGTCGTCCACCACGACCCAGCCGTCGCGCGAGACGAGACCGGGCTCGAGTTTCGTGGCCGGCCCGTTCACGCCGTCGAGCGTGCGCGTGGTGCCCCGGAGGTTGCCCGTGTCCTCGAGCCCCGGGTGCCACGTGACCGTCTTCCCGCCCAGCGTGAAGCTGACCTGAAGGTTGGCGGCGGCGAACGCGCCGCTGCCCGCCTTGTACCGGAGCGTGAGCGCGCCGGTGGCAATCGTCAGCCAGCCGCCGCGCGTCGCCGCCGTGAAGCGCGGCACGGGTTGGAGGCGGTCGATGAACACCAGCGAGGCGCGGTCCTCGAACTGCGAGGTGGGCGACCACTCCATCCGGATGAGCCGCGGCGTGAGCACGGTGAACCGGGCCTGGCCCGACACGACCATGGCCTTCGGGTCGGCCGCCGGCGCCATCGCCTGGGCGGCGGCGAGCGGCGGCGCCAGCAGGACGACCAGCGCGCACGCGGCCGCCGCGGCGACCCCGGCGCGACACAGCGCGCGTTCCCGAGTCATGATGGCTGCTCCCCCTGGCCGTACCCGGCGCGGACGGCCGACGCGCGGCGCCCTCGCGGGCTACCGGTACGACGCGTGAAAGGCCGCCAGGCGCTCCACCACGGCTTCGATCTGGCGCGTCGGCGGCAGGATGGTCGTCCGGAAGTGCGCCGTGCCCGGGATCTGGCCGAACCCGCTGCCCGGCACGACGCAGATGCCCGTCTGCTCCAGCAGGTCGAGGCAGTACTGCTCGTCGCTCCTGCCGGCCGGCAGCGCGATCCGCGGAAACGCGTACATCGCGCCCGCGACAACGTTGCACTGGATGCCGGGCACGCGGTTGAGCCCCTCGGCGAGCAGCGCCGCGCGCGCTCTCAGTTCGCCCAGGATCCGGTCGCGCTCCTCGACGAACCGCGCGTAGGACGGCTCGCCCGGCCGCGGCGGGCGCACCATGCAGTAGGTGGCCACCTGCCCGGTCAGGTTGGCGCAGAGCGACACCGACTGCAGCTTGGTGATCTGGGCCACGACGTCGGGCGGGATGTTGCGCACTTCCATGTAGCCGCCGCGCTGCCCGCACTCGCCGAGGTAGCCCTTCGAGCAGGAGTGGAAGCTGAACAGGCTGACGCCGGCCTCGCCGCTCTCGACCATCACCTTCGCGAACGACACGAACCGGTCGCCCTTCAGGTAGATGTTCTCCTGGTAGACCTCGTCGGCCAGGATCGCCAGGTCGTGCGACTTCGCGAACTGGATCAGCATCCGGATGTTGTCGCGGTCGAGCACCGACCCGGTCGGGTTGCCCGGGTTCAGGACGCAGATCGCCTTGACCCTCACGCCGTAGCGCCGCGCCTCCTGCAGGCTCTCCTCGAGCATCGACAGGCTCAGCTTCCAGGCGTGGCCCTCGTCCAGGTAGTAGCCGACCTGCTTCCCCTCGTAGAGCGTGATCGTCGCGCTGTAGAGCGGGTACTGCGGGATCGGGATCATGATCCCGTCGTGCGGCCCGCTGATGAGGATGCGCAGCGCCGCCTGCACGCCCTTCGACGCCCCGTCGGTCAGGTAGATCGCGTCAGCATCGGCCTCGATGCCGTCGCGCTCCCGGATGAACGCCGCCACGGCCTCCCGCACGAACCGCACGCCCGTGCTGTCGGAGTACGCGCCGAGCCCGTACCGCGTGCCTTCGAGAACCCGCCGCGCGGTCTCGCGGACGTCGGGCGGGAACAGGTCGGCGCCGCGATCGATGAGGTCGGGATACTGGCAGAGCGCCAGGACCTGCCGCAGGTAGGTCAGCGGCCGCTGCTCGAGCGCCTGCGGGTTGCCGATGTTGCAGTAGATGATCTCGCGGCCCTGCCGCTCGAGTTCCTGCGCGCGCGCGACGATGCGGCCGCGCACGGCGTATTCGGTTTCGAGCACGGCCTTGCCGATATCCTGAAGCTGGATGGCCATCTCCGGTCCTTTCGCGGGTCCCCACGGGGATCGACGGCGCGGACGGCGATCGGCCGCGCACCAGAGATTCTTGCGGAAACCCGGCGCCGAATCAATCGCCGAGGCGAAGCGTGCCGAGGTAGACGTGCGTCGGCCGGGCCAGGCGGTAGGCGAACAGGATGATCCGCCGGACGTGCCGCATGTCCATCTCCCGCCGGTCGGGCGCGCGGCGCACGTCGGCGAGCGGGATGACGAGGCGGTTGAGGCCGGGGCGGACGACCAGCTGCCGGTTGAACCGGTCGGCGTACCGGTTGTCGTGCCAGGCGTCGTCGATCCGGATGGTGAGCGGGAGCGGCTCGTCGAGGTCCGACACGACGGTCAGGACGAGGCGGCTCGCGCCGCGCCAGTCGGGAAACGGCTCGTCGAACACGACGCCCGGGTACTCGCCCGGCAGCAGATCGAGCCGGCACAGCGGCCCGTCCACGCCGGCCGCCCCGGCGGGCCGCGCGCCCGGCGTCAGGCGGCTGTCCTGCGTGTCGACGAACGGCCGCTCCCACCACCAGCCGTCGGGCGTGAACAGCGTCGGGTAGGCCATGTCGCGCCCCCCGTACCTCGCGACGGTCACGGCCAGGTTGGCCCCCGCGGCCGAGAGCGCCAGCGCCGCCCCCGCCCACGCGATCGCCCGGCCCCGGCGAGACCGGATGGGCCCGGCGAGGATCCGCCGCCAGCGCACGGTCGCCGCGACGAGCAGGAACGAGCCGGCGCCGGCCACGTCCCGCAGGAAGTGCCAGAACGACGGGTCGCGCCCGGGCTGGACGGCCTGCAGCAGTTCGGTCGCGCCGCCGAACGCGACGGCGAGCGCGAACGCCCGCCACCAGGGCCGCGCCTCGAGCAGCGTCGCGCCGCGCGCCCACTGCAGCCCCAGGAGCGAGAGGGCCACGCACCCGAAGAGCGGGACGTGCCCCGCGTGGTACACGTCCTCCCAGAACCGCGTGCGGTCGGGAACCTGCCCGAACACCATGAACAGCAGCAGGCCGGCCAGCAGCACCGCCCACGCGGCGGCGCTCGCTTGTCGTCGCGACGATGAGTCGTGGAATCGATGGGTCATGCCGGGCGGCCGGCGCGGCGCTCAGCGGAGCGTGAAGTCCAGCACGATGTTGACGAGGATGGGCACCGCCTGCCCCGTGCTGCGGAGGCGGCCGGGACGGAACCGCCATTGCCGGGCCGCCTTGATCGCCTCCTGGTCGAGGCCGAACACCGGGTCGAGCGACTTGACGACCCGCAGGTCGCCGACCGTCCCGTCGGGCAGGACGACGCATTCGAGGACGACGCTGCCCTGGATTTTTGCCCGCATCGCGTCGGCGGTGTACTGAGGCTTCACCTCGTGAATGAGCTCGGGGCCGTCGATGCCGGTGCCCGGGTGATACGCGCCGCCGCCGAAGCCGCCTCCCCAGCCGGGCCCGAGGCCGGACCCGGTGCCGGGCCCGACGCCCGTGCCGGTGCCGGTGCCGTAGCCGCCGCCGCTCCCGGGGCCCTGCGACAGCGACGCCCCCAGCCCTTCGATCGAACCCGGCACGACCAGCAAGGCGTCACCCGTCGTCTTGGCCGGGATGTCGAGCGCCGGAGGCGGCGGTTCGGACGGCTTGGCCTGCGGCACCGGCAGGGAGGCCGGCTTGGCCACCGGCACGGTGATCTTGTCCGTGCCCGGCAGCTGGGCCTTGCGCGGCGGAGCCTCCATCCGGTTGCCGCCGCCGCCCCCGCCCCCGCCGGGGCCGGGCTTGTTCAGCCACACGATCTCGTGGAAGGGGATCGCCTGCATCGGCGCCGACACCATGCTGCCGACCGGCGTGTACCTGAGGATGCCCACGAGCACCAGCAGGGCCAGCACGTGCACGCCGACCGCGCCGGCCAGGCGCTCGACCGATGCCTGCCTGGCCGAGGGGCCGACGCTCGAGTGGTAGCTGGAAAACAGGAACTGCGGCGTGCCGAGCGGGTCGCGGTGCTCCGGCACCGACGCCCGGGGCGCTTCTCCGCCGTTTCCGGTCTTGACCTTCTCTGCCATGGCTGGAGCTGGTCTCGCTGGCGGCCGCACGCCCGTGGCCCGCGATCTCTGCGCGAGCGTGCCGCGACCTGGTCCCCTACTGACTGTTACGCCAAATCGCGTTCCAGCGTTTCCGGTGCCCGGTGGTCCCGGGCCTCAGACGCGTCCCGTCCAGGCGCCGATGGCCGCGTTGCCGCCCCCGTGGCAGTGCAGCGTCGACAAGGCGTCGGCCGCCCGAGGCTCGCTGCGCACGGCCACCAGCACGCCGCCGCGGTCGGTGAGCGTTTCGTAGATCCGTCCGTCGTGCGGCTGGAACCCGACGCGCGTCAGCGCGGCCGCCAGCCCGGCCTTCGAGGCGTCGCGCGACCCGCCGTTGAGCAGCGACAGCAGGCTGCCGCCGCCCAGGGCGGCGCCGATGCCGGGCAGGTCGACCCTGTCCGGAACGCGACCGAGCACCTTCTGCAGCAGTCCCGCCGTGTCCGGGGTGTCCTTGGCCAGCACGGTCAGCGACTCGGCCGGGAAGCCCTGCCGCTTCAGGGCGTCGATGCCGCGCTCGGCCGACGCCACGTCCTTGAAGACACCTACTGTGTACCGACCCGTTTCCACCTCAGCCACTCAACACCTCGTCATCGAAATGGAAGCGATCTCCCGGGCGCGACGCGAACGGGGCACCGGGCCAACCCGCTCACTTTACTGTATGCGCGATAGCGGCAGGCATCAAGCCCGTGCGGCCTGCCGCGACGCGCCCCGGCCGTCCGCGCCGGGGCCAGGCGCCCGATCCGGCCGCCGGCCCGGTGCTACAATGGCGCAGGAAGCAACGTGTGACTGTCGGGAAGCGAAAGGGCTGACGCATGGGGCCGATTGGTTTCCCCGAGTTCGTGCTGATCTTGGCCATCCTCGCGCTGGTCTTCGGCGCCAACCGCCTGCCCGAGCTGGGGCGCGGCCTCGGCAAGGCCATTCGCGGTTTCAAGGAGTCCACGCGCGAGGGCGAGCGCGACGACCATCGCCCGAGGACCTGATCACATCAGCGTTCTCGACTCCCCCGCCCGGCGCGTGACCCGTTCCCGGTCGAGATACTCCAGCAGCGGGATCGCGTACTTGCGCGTAACGCCGTAGCGCGACTTGAACGTGCCGACGTCGATCCGCACGCTCCCCGCCGCGTCCTCTCCCTTCATCGCCTGCATGTCGCGCTTCAAGTCCTCGAGCGCCTGCCGGTGAAAGTACACGGTGTCGAGCCGGACCAGCACCTTCTGGCGGGCCAGCAGCAGCACGACACGATTCATCACGTCCGCGGGGATCGCGTGCGCCGACGCCACGTCCTTCGGCTCCGGCGGGCGCAGGCCACCCTCGCGGAACGCCGCTTCGCACGCGGCGCGCGCGCGCTCCTCCACCGGGGACAGCGCGAGCCGGTGCGAGGCGAGCGCGAGGCGATCCCGCCCGGTGATCGTCCCGGCGGCGAGCAGGCGGTCCAGCACGTGCTCGAATACGCCGGCGCCGGCTCGCGCAAACTCGCGCTCCCGCAGCTCCTCGCGCGGCATCCCCTCGGCCAGCGGGTCGCTCCGGTGGTGATCGCCCAGCCGCTGGAGCACCCGCTGTCCGAGCTCGTCGAGCACGCCCGGCGGCACGAGCGTGTCGCCGACCCGCGTCACGACGCCCGCGCGGACGAGCCGCTCGATCGCCGCGTCGACGCCTCCCGGCTCGAGTCCCGCGCGGCTGACGAGGGCGCCGGCCGGCAGCCCGCCCGCCCCGCGCTCGGCCGCCATGATCGCCACCGCCCGATCGACGGCCTCGGCGCCGGCAAGGTCGCGGGCGTCGAGCGCGGCGAAGCGGGCGCGCGCCGCGGCGGTGCGGATCGGCCCCCTCGCCGGATGCGGGTCGAGGACGATCCCGCCGGCGACGGTGACCGGCGGCGAATAGGCGCGCAGGATGAACCGGTCGCCGCGCGAGAGCACGGCCGGCGCTTCGAACCGCAGCCGGACGTAGCCCCGGCTTCCGCCCGGCAGCTCGACGACGGGCGCGCCGGCGGCCGGTCCCGGCGGGTCGGCGCTCCCGGCCAGCCGCGCCGCCAGCGCCACCCGGCCGAGCACCTCGCTGGTTCCCTGGCTGAACCGCACGCGCGCCCCGTGGCGCAGGGCCCTGGCGTCGCCGACCATCTCGATTCGCGCGTCGATCACCCGCGTCGGCTCGAGCGTGCCGGGCGTGAGCAGCGAGTCGCCGCGCCCGATCTCGGCGAGGTCGATGCCCCCGAGGTTGAGGGCGACGCGCTGGCCGGCGCTCGCCAGCGCCGCGGCCGCGCCGTGCACCTGCACGCCGCGCACCTTCACCCGGCGCTCGTCCGGCAGGCGCACCAGGTCGTCGTCGGGCCGGACGACCCCCGACAGCAGCGTCCCGGTGACGACGGTCCCGAACCCCTTGACCGAGAACGCCCGGTCGACGGGCAGGCGCACGGCGCCGGTGTCGGCGCGGCGGGGCGCCCGCCGCGCCACGTCCAGCAGGACTTCCCTGAGCCGGTCGAGCCCCTCGCCCGTCTTCGACGACACCGCCACGACCGGCGCGTCCGCCAGGAACGACCCGGCCACCAGCTCGCGCACCTCGAGCCTCACCAGCTCCACGGTGTCCGCGTCGGCCGCGTCGGTCTTCGTGATGACGACCACGCCCCCGGGCACGCCGAGCAGGCGGCAGATCTCGAAGTGCTCCCGCGTCTGCGGCATCACCGACTCGTCGGCCGCCACGACGAGCACCACGGCGTCGATGCCCCCGATGCCGGCCAGCATGTTGCGGACGAACTTCTCGTGGCCGGGCACGTCCACGAACGAGAACACGAACGGGCCGGCGTCCCAGTGCGCGAACCCGAGGTCGATCGTGATCCCCCGGGCCTTCTCCTCTTTGAGGCGGTCCGGATCGGTGCCGGTCAGCGCCTTGACCAGCGCGCTCTTCCCGTGATCGATGTGGCCGGCCGTGCCGACGATGATGTGGCGTGGCATGGGCGCCCGGCTCCTAGCGCTTCCCCCGCCCGCGCTGGCGGGCGTTCCGGCCCGGGCGAACCGCCAGGCGGCGCAGGCTGCCCCGGGGTTCCTTCGCGGGCCGCCGCGACGGCTTCTCGCGGCGCGCCGCCTCGAGCGTCCCGGCCAGCCCCAGGTCGATCTGGCGGCGGTCGAAATCGACGCGCAGCACGCGCACGCGGACCCGGTCGCCCAGCCGGTACTGCTTCCCCGTGTTCTCGCCGCGGAGCGCGTACGCCTCCTCCGCGAAGCGGTAGTAGTCGTCGCCCAGCGTGGACACGTGCACGAGCCCGTCGACCAGGTGCTCGGTCAGCTGCACGAACAGGCCGAACGGGGCGACGCCGGTGACGTAGCCCTCGAACTCGTCGCCGACCTTGTCGGCCATGAACCGGACCTTCTTCCACTGCAGCAGCTCGCGCTCCGCCTCGTCGGCGCGGCGCTCCCGATCCGACGCCACGCGGGCGGTCTCGGGCAGCTCGTCCTCGAGGTGCTCGCGGTCGGCGGCCGGGAGCTGCCCGGCCCGCGCGGCGCGCAGCAGCCGGTGCACGACCAGGTCCGGGTAGCGGCGGATCGGCGACGTGAAGTGCGTGTAGCTCTCGAAGGCGAGGCCGAAGTGCCCGAGGTTCTCGGGCGCGTAGCGGGCCTTCTGCATGGTCCGCAGCATCAGCGCCGCCACGGCCCGCTCGGCCGGCCTGCCGTGGATCGTCTCGAGCAGCGCCTGGAAGTGCCGCGGGCGGACCTCCGCCGGCGGCGCGCCCAGCGTGTGCCCGAGGCCGGCGACGAACGCCTCGAACTGCGCGACCTTCAGGGGGTCCGGCGCCTCGTGCACGCGGTAGAGCCCCGGCACGCCGCTCGCCTCGAGGTACTCGGCGACGGTCTCGTTGGCCAGCAGCATGAACTCCTCGACGATGCGGTGCGCGACGTTCCGCTCGGCGGCGACGATCGCCTCGACCTGCCCCTCCTCGTCGAGCCGCACCTCGGCCTCGTCGAAGTCGAAGTCGATCGCCCCGAGGCGGCGCCGGCGGCCGTTGAGGATCCCGAACAGCTCGCGCATCCGCTCGAACATCGGGACGAGCGGCGCGTAGCGCTCGCGCACGGCCGGGTCGCCGCCGGTCAGGATCGCGTTCACGTCGGCGTAGGTCATCCGCTCGCGCGTCCGGATGACGCCGTCGTGGAACTCGCGGCGCCGCACGGCGCCGCGCCGGTCCACCTCCATCAGGCACGACTGCACGAGGCGGTCGACGCGCGGGTTGAGGCTGCAGAGCCCCGTCGCCAGGTCGTCCGGGAACATGTGGATCGCCCGGTCCGGGAAGTAGACCGACGTGCCGCGGTCGAACGCCTCCGCGTCGAGAGCGCTCCCCTCCCCGACGTAGTGCGACACGTCGGCGATGTGCACGCCGAGCCGGAAGTGGCCGTTGGCCAGCGGCTCGATCGAGATCGCGTCGTCGAAATCGCGGGCGTGCTCGCCGTCGATGGTGACGACGTCGAGGCCGCGGAAGTCGGTGCGCCCCTCGACGTCGCGCCGGCGGGCGTGCATCGCCCGCGGCGCGTCGCGACCGGCGACCAGCCGCCGGGCTTCGGCCAGCGCGGCCGCCCCGTGCGCGTCGGGCAGGCCGAACTTGCGGACGATGACCGCGACGTCCACGCCCGGCTCGTCGAGGCGCCCGAGCACCTCCACGACGCGGCCGACCGGCCCGCGCGTCTCGGTGGGCCACCGCGTGATCTCGACGGTGACCATCTGGCCGGCCGACGCGCCGCCGTCCTGCCCCGGCGCCACCGCCACGTCGGCCGTCAGGCGCTGGTCGAACGGCGTCACGAACCCGAGACCCGCCGGCCCGACGTCGAACCGGCCGACGAGGGTCTGGTTGGCCCGCTCCAGGATCCGGACGATGCGCCCCTCGGGGCGGTCGCCGGCTCGCCGGCGCTCGACGCGCGCGACGACCCGGTCGCCGTGCATCGCCTCGCCGAGGCCGCCCGCCGGCACGAACACGTCGGACCCGGCCTCCGCGCGGGGCCCGACGGGCACGACGAAGGCCGACCCGCCGGCGTTCGCCTGCAGCCGGCCGACGACGAGGTCCATCATGTCGGCCAGGCCGTAGCGCTTGCCCCGGACCTCGACCAGGGCGCCCTCGGCGACGAGCGCCTTGAGCTGGCGCCTGAAGGCCGCCCGCTCCTCGCGCGGGATCTTCAGCAGCTGCATCAGTTCGCGCGAGGACGCCGGGTGGCCGGCGCGCTCGCGCACGAGGCGGACGAGTTCGCGTCCGGTCAGCATGCGTCCCTACTTTCCGGCGGCCGAGCGCACGCGGTCGAGCGCGGCGAGGGCCTCGCCGAGGCGCGCGTTGGCGGCCTGGTCCAGGCCGCCCGCCATGTGCCGCGCGTCCGCGGCGATGGCCGCGGCCTCGCGAACCGCCGCGGCGTCGGCCGACTCGCCCTTCTCGTCGAGGCGACCGGCCAGGGCGTCCAGCGCCTTCCCGGCCCGCTCGGCGGAAGCGCCCGCGCGACCGAAGTTCAGTTCGAAGAGATCGACGCGCGCGGCGAGCAGCGCTCCCCGCGCGTCGAGCCACTCGGCCCGAATCCCGGCCTGGTCGAGCCGCGCCTCGCACGCCCATCGTCCCGACGCGCCCCAGAACCAGCCCCCGCCGACCGCGGCCGCCAGCGCGACCACGGCCACCAGCGCGATCTTCGCGATTCTCATGAGTCGTGCCTCCCAGGGTGACGTGCCGAGTTTACCTCAGCGGAGCCTCGCCGCACGGCGCGGGATCGGATGGCGGGGCGCGGCCGTCGTCAGGCGCAGGGGGCCGCGAGGAGGATGTCGAGGTCGCCGACGTTGGTCCCGGTGGGCCCGGTGACGACGAGGTCGCCGAGCGCGTCGAAGAAGCGGTAGGCGTCGTTGTCCGACAGGTACTCGCGCGGCGCCCGCAGGCCGGCCCGCGCGGCGCGCGCCTCGGTCGTCGTGTCGCTCACGGCGCCGGCGGCGTCGGTCGGCCCGTCGATCCCGTCGGTGCCGCCGCACAGCAGCGTCTCGGCCGCCTCGCCTCGCGCCAGCGGCCCGCCGGCCGACAGC
>JAJXZZ010000063.1:0-5490 GCA_021779795.1 Acidobacteriota bacterium
GCTCGCGTCGGGCCGCCTGGTCGACCTGGGCCGGCTCAGCAGGCCCCAGGCGCTGCTGCCGCTGCTCGAGCCGGTCTTCGCCGATCCCACCGAGCGCCGGTTCGCGGCCGGCCGGATCGCGGCGTTCGTCGAGACGCCCGATCGGCCCGGCCAGCCGCGCCGCGCGCTGTCGTCGGTCAACGGGCTCGCCGCGCTCACCGTCACCGAGCGCGACCTGCCGCTGCGCCAGCACATGCCCTCGCTCAGGAAGCGCTTCACCGAGCGGCGCGACGAGTTGGGCATCATCCCGGGCACCAACGACATCCCCATCCCGCTGCTGACCGGCTCCCAGCTCGCGCGGATCCGGCGCGGCCTCGTGGTCCGCTCGCCGGCCGACTTCCGGGACGTGCTGCTCTGGGCGGCGATGCTGTTCTTCGGCGGCTTCTACGCCGCCCACCTGTGGCTGCGCCTGCGCCGGGCGGCCGGCGACCCGTGGCTGCTGCCGATCGTGCACGTGCTGTGCGGCATCGGGTTCGTGATGATGGTCAGCATGAGGGACCCGCTCCGCGACCCGCTGCTCTTCGTGCGGTTCGCCGAGGGGACCGCGGCGGGCTGCGTCCTGCTCGCCGTCGCGTCCGGCATCGACTTCGAGCGGTCGATCGTCCGGCGCGCGGCGTACCTGCCGCTCGCCGGCGCCATCGGGCTGTCGCTGCTGCTGATCGGGTTCGGCAGCGGGCCGGGGGCGAGCGACGCGAAGGTGAACCTGATGGGGGTGCAGCCGGTCGAGGCGATCCGCGTCCTCGTGGTGCTGTTTCTCGCGGGATACTTCGCGCACCGATGGGAGGCGCTGCGGACGCCGCGCGATCCGGGGGACGCCGCGCGGCCCTGGTTCGCCACGCCCCGCGCGGTCGCCCTGCTGCCGGTCGTCGTCGGCATGGGCCTGGTGCTGCTGTTCTTCTTCCTCCAGAAGGACCTCGGGCCCGCGATGGTGCTGGCGGCCGTGTTCCTGGGGCTCTACGTGGTGGCGCGCGGGCGGGCGAGGGTGGTGGCGCTGGGCCTCGTGCTGCTGGCCGGCGGCTTCGCCGTCGGCTACGCCGTCGGCTACCCGCACACCGTGGCGCAGCGCGTGCGGATGTGGTGGGCGCCGTGGGACAACCTCGTGCGCGGCGGCGATCAGATCGCGCACGCCCTGTGGGCGCTCGGCACGGGCGCGGTGACGGGCACCGGCATCGGCCTCGGCGACCCGCGCCTGATCCCGGCCGGGCACACCGATCTCGTCCTGGCGGCGGTCGGCGAGGAGATGGGCCTCGTGGTCCTGCTCGCGGCCTTCGCGCTCTACGTCGTCCTCGCGGTCCGCGCGATGCGGATCGCGCGGCGGGCGCCGGGCGACTACTCGTTCTTCCTCGCGCTCGGCCTGACGCTGGGCATCTTCGCGCAGCTGCTGTTCATCTCGGCCGGGCTGCTCGACCTGATGCCGCTCGCCGGCGTGACCACGCCGTTCATGAGCTACGGGCGATCGTCGATGCTCGCCAACCTCTTCGCGTTCGGCGTGCTGATCTCGATCGACGGGCGCTCGGGCGGCGGGCGCGAGCGCGCCGAGTTCGAGCGCCACACGCGCTGGCTGGGCGCGGCCCTGGCGATCGGCGTGGCCGTCGTCGCGGGGCGGCTCGTCTTCGTGCAGGCCGTCGCCGCCGACCGGATGGCCTCGGCCACCGCGCTCACCGAGCAGGCCGACGGCGTCAGGCGGTTCGAGTACAACCCGCGGCTGGTGGCCGCGGCGCAGCAGATCGTGCGCGGCACGATCACCGATCGCCACGGCATCCCGCTGGCCACGAGCCGCCCGGAGGACCTGCGGGCGCACGCCGGGGACTACGCCGCGCTCGGCGTCTCGCCGGCGAAGGCGTGCCCCGACGAAGGGGCGCGGTGCTACCCGTTCGGCGGGCTGACCTATCACCTGCTCGGCGACTGGAGGAGCCAGGTCAACTGGGGGGCCCCCAACACGTCGTTCATCGAGCGCGACCAGGACGCCCGCCTCCGCGGCTACGACGACCATGCCCGCATCGTCGAGGTCACCGATCCCGGGACGGGCGAGACGACCCGGCTCATCCGCCGCGACCTCCGCGGACTGATGCCGCTGCTGCGCCACCGGCGGGATCCGGACGACCCGGCGGTCCGGCGGATCCTCGACCGGCCGCGCGACGTGCGCCTGGCGCTCGACATCCGGGTCCAGGTGCGCGTGGCCGCGCTGCTCGAGGGCGGCGTGAAGCGGGCCGGGCGGCACGAGGGGGCGGCCGTCGTCATGTCGCCCGCCGGCGACCTGCTGGCCTCGGTGAGCTATCCCTGGCCGCTCGTCCGGCCCTGGACGGGCGTGAGGCCGGGCAGCGACACGACGGTGGACGATCCCGACCCGCGGCTGCTCGACCGGGCGCGGTACGGCGTCTATCCCCCGGGCGCGGGCTTCGATCTCGTCATGGCCGGGGCGGCGCTGAGGATGGATCCTGCGCTCGCGAGGACGACGTTCACGTGCGAGCGCCTGCCGGGCGGCCGCGTGGGCCGGCGCCTGCCGGGCTGGAGCCGCCCGGTCGAGGACGACCCGGCGGACCGGGTGCCGCACGGGCGCGTGGACCTGGACCGCGGCTTCGTCGTGTCGTGCAACGCCTACTTCGCGCAGCTCGGCCTCCGGCTCGGCGCGGCCGCCCTCGAGAAGGCGGCGTCGGACTTCGACATCTCGCTCAGCCAGCCCAAGTCGGACGAGACCGTGCGGAAGACGCTGCCCTACGAGGCCTGCGGCCAGGGGCAGGTGCTGGCGACGCCGTTCAAGATGGCGCGCGCGGCCGCGGCGGTGGCGGGAGGCGGCGTTTTGCCGCAGGGGCGGTGGGTCCTCGACGACGGCAACCGCCGGCCCGACGCGCCGCGGCGCGTGCTGACGCCCGGGCAGGCCCGGCGCCTGGCGGCGCTGATGCGCCGGGCCGTCGTGGAAGGCACGGGCCGAAGCGTGAGCGGCGTGTGGCCGCCGATGGCTGGCGTCACCGGGACGGCCGACGTGCGGGGGGAGGCGCCGCACGCCTGGTTCGTCGGCTTCGCGCCCTACGAGGCGCCCGGCGGCTCGGCGCCGGTTGCCATCGCCGTCCTCGTCGAGCACGGCGGCGGCGGCGGGGCCGTGGCCGCGCAGATCGCGGGCCGCATCGCCGCCGCCACCCGGTCATTGGGGATCGTCGGAGTGAGGGCCGGGGCTGGGCGATGACATCTTGCGATCTTGCGATCTTGCGATCTAGGGCTCTAGGGAACTGGGGAACCAGCGAGCGCGCGACCCGGCGAAGCACTTCGTACTTCGTACTTCGCCGGGTCCCCTCTCTCCCTCACCCCGCGACGAGGTTCTTCACCACGAACAGGACGTTGGCGGGTCGCTCAGCGAGCCGGCGCATGTACCACGGGAACCAGTACTCCCCGTAGGCGACGAGCACGCGCAGCGGGACGCCCTCCGCCCGCAGGCGGGCCTGCAGCGGGCGCTGGATGCCGTACAGCATGGCGACCTCGTACGACGACGGGGTGACGCCGCGCTCGGCGACGACGGCGCGCAGGCGCGCGATGAGCGCGGGGTCGTGCGTGCCGATGCCGAGGAAGGTGCCCTCGGGCAGTCCGGGCTCGAGCATCCGCGACGACAGGCGGAAGAACTGCTCGTCCACGTCCGCCTTGCGCGGAAGGACGATGTCGGCCGGCTCCTTGTAGGCGCCCTTCACGAACCGGATGGCCGGCGCGAGCGGCCGCAGCGCCTCGAGGTCTGCCGGCGTCCGGCGCAGGTACGCCTGCAGGCACAGCCCGACGGCCGTCGATCCCTCGCGCAGGCGGCGGAACAGGCCGATCGTCGCGTCCACGTACTTGCTGCTCTCCATGTCGATCCAGATCATGCTGGATCGCGCCTCGGCGCGCGCCACGAGTTGCCGCAGGTTCCGCTCGCACGCCTCGAGGCCGAGGTCGAGGCCGAGCTGCGTGAGCTTGACCGACGGGTGGGTGTCGAGACCCAGGGCGGCGATGCGGTCCATCGCGTCGAGATAGTGCGCGGTGACGGCCTCCGCCTCGGCAGGATTCGTGACGTTCTCGCCGAGCCGCGTGAGCAGCGTGCCGCCGTGGCGGTCGGCCTGCTGGCGGCGGCAGGCCTCCAGCGCGTCCTCGATCGTCTCGCCGGGCATGAACCTGGTCACCGACCGGCGCACGAACCCGGTGCGAGTGGCCTTCTCGCGCAGCCAGGCGCTCTCGGCGCCGGCCAGCAGCACGCTCCTCATGATCGACATGCGCGCCCTCCGACCGTGGTGAATGGTCCGGCCAACCCCGGCCATTGATTCTACTCCGGCCGCGCCGCCGGCCGACGGCGAACGGCCGAGCTTCCGGGCGGGAGCGCCCGCCTGCTATCCTCGATCCAGGGGCACCTCACGCGAACAGGCGAAGGATGACAGCCGGGGCCGCCGCGGGTCTCGGAAGGGGCCGCCGGGCGGGCCGGGCATGATGACACTTCCGGCGCGGGCACCGTGCGCCGGCAACAAGGACCGTCCCCATGGCCAATATCGCTCCCGACGTCACGGCCCTCATCGGGCGGACGCCGCTCGTGTCGCTCAACCGGGTCGGCGCCGGCCTCCCGGGCCGGCTCGTCGCCAAGCTCGAGAGCTTCAACCCCTGCTCCAGCGTCAAGGACCGCATCGGCCTCGCGATGATCGAGGCGGCCGAGCGGGACGGCCGGGTCAAGCCCGACACGATCCTGCTCGAACCGACCAGCGGCAACACCGGCATCGGCCTCGCGTTCGTCGCCGCCGTTCGCGGCTACCGCCTCGTGCTGACGATGCCCGACACGATGAGCCTCGAGCGGCGCAAGATGCTGCAGGCGTTCGGCGCCGAACTCGTGCTGACGCCAGGCGCCGAGGGCATGCCCGGCGCGATCCGACGGGCCGAGCAGCTGGCCGCCGCCGACCCCCGTTACCTGATCCTCGGCCAGTTCGTGAACCCGGCGAACCCGGCCGTCCACCGGCGCACGACCGCCGAAGAGATCTGGCGGGACACCGACGGCGCGGTGGACATCCTGGTCTGCGGCGTCGGCACCGGCGGAACCATCACCGGCGTCAGCGAGGTCATCAAGGCGCGCAAGCCGTCGTTCCGGGCCGTCGCGGTGGAGCCCTCCGGATCCCCCGTGCTCTCGGGCGGCAAGCCCGGCCCGCACAAGATCCAGGGGCTCGGCGCGGGCTTCGTGCCGGACGTGCTCCGAACCGACCTCGTCGACGAGGTGGTGACCGTGTCGAACGAGGCGGCCGGGGCGATGGCGCGGCGGCTCGCCCGCGAGGAGGGGATCATCGCCGGCATTTCGTGCGGCGCCGCGGTCGAGGCCGCCGTCGGCGTGGCGTCCCGCGAGTCGTCGCGCGGCAAGCTGATCGTGGTCGTGCTGCCCGACACGGGCGAGCGCTACCTGAGCACGTGGCTCTTCGAGGAGCAGGCATGAGCGCCCGCCACGTCGGCCAGCCTCCG
>JAJXZZ010000063.1:5500-11169 GCA_021779795.1 Acidobacteriota bacterium
GTGCGCGCAGCCGCGGCAGGCCCGGGCTGCCGGGCCCGCGCTCCGGTCGGTCGTCGAGGAGCTGTGCGCGCACGACGAAGGGCTGGGCCGGCGCGAGCCGCACGTGGCCTACCCGGGCCTGCCCTCGCGCGAGGCGCTCGCGTGGGTCGTGGACGAGCTGCGCTCGGTGCTCTTCCCGGGCTACGTCGGCGGGCGGGTCACGGGCGGCTCGGACGCGCTGGCCTTTCACATCGGCGCCACGCTCGACCGCGCGCTCGTCACGCTCGAGGACCAGGTGCGGCGCGCCCACTGCTTCTCGTGCGAGGCGTCCGACCCGGCGCGGTGCACGACGTGCGAGGACAAGGCGCGGAGCGCCTGCGCGGCGTTCCTGGGGCGGCTTCCGGAGGTGAAGCGCCTGCTGGCCACCGACGTGCGGGCGGCCTACGAGGGGGACCCGGCCGCCACGAGCCCCTCCGAGACCATCCTGTGCTACCCGGGCATCCTGGCGCTGACCTGCCAGCGCCTCGCGCACGAACTGTACGCGCTCGGCGTGCCCCTGCTGCCGCGGATCATCACCGAGCACGCCCACGGCCTGACCGGCATCGACATCCACCCGGGCGCGCGGATCGGCGACAGCTTCTTCATCGACCACGGCACGGGCGTCGTCATCGGCGAGACCTGCGAGATCGGCCGGCACGTCAGGCTCTACCAGGGGGTGACGCTCGGGGCGCGCAGCTTTCCGCTCGACGAGCACGGGCACCCGGTCAAGGGGATCCCGCGCCACCCGATCGTCGAAGACGACGTGATCATCTACAGCGGCGCGACGGTGCTCGGGCGGATCACGATCGGCGCGGGATCGGTCGTCGGCGGCAACGTGTGGCTGACGCACAGCGTCCCGCCCGGAAGCCACATGAGCCAGACGGCCGTCCGGCAGACGGACTACGCCGAAGGCGACGGGATCTAGCAGCCCGTGGTGGAAGTCGCGGCGCAGCACCGAGGGCGACGATGCGCCCGGCCGGCAAGGCGCGACGACCGAGAATATCGGGGAATATTCGACGGAGGAGCCACGCCGCCGGACGGGAGGCAGCGTCGGCCGAATGCCGGCGGGACTTTCACCACGGACTGCTAGTGGCCGAGGAGGCGCGGACAGTTCTCGAACGCGGCGCGCGCCTCCTCGCGGTCGATCTCGCGCCACTGCCCGTCGGGCAGCGAGCCGAGTTCGAGGCCGCCGAACGCGACACGCCGCAGCCTGGTCACCGCGTGGCCGATCGACTCGAAGAGCCTCCGGATCTCGCGGTTCTTCCCCTCGCGGAGCCTCACGACCAGGTGCGTCTCGCGGCGCGACCGCTTGCGCACGACCACGTCGTCGGCGGCCAGCGTCCCGCCGGCCGCCTCGACTCCAGACAGCAGGCGCGCCGCCTCGTCGTCGGCCACCTCGCCGCGCGCCGTCACCGTGTAGACGCGGGGGACCCGGTTCGACGGGTCGGTGAGCCAGTCGGCCAGCCGCGTGTCCGTGGTCAGCAGGATCAGCCCGGACGTGGCCAGGTCGAGGCGCCCCACCGACACCAGGTGCCCGTCGCCCTCGGGCACGAGGTCGAACACCGTGGGCCGCCCTTCGGGGTCGTGGCGCGTCGTGACGACGCCGCGCGGCTTGTTGAGCAGGACGAGCCGCCAGGACGCCGCCGCGGCGGCCTGCCCGTCGATGGCGACCGCGATGCGCTCGGGCACGACGAGCGTGCGCGGGTCGGTCACGACCTTCCCGTCCACCCGGACGCGGCCGGCCTCGATGAGGCGCGCGGCCTCGGCGCGCGACGCCAGCGCCAGCTTCGACAGCGCGCGGGCGAGCCTCACCGTGCCGGGTCGGGTTGGGGCCGGGCGTCTCATGCGCGGTTATGGTACTCTCCTGCAAGCGGTCCCGGTAGGGGGCAGCGGGCTTCAGGCGACGGGCCACGGGCTTCGGGGCACGTCAGGCCTGGCACGCGGGAGATGGCCCGACGCCCGGAGCCCGATGCCGTTTTCAGGAGCGACCGACGTGCCGAGGTATCGCCTGGCGATCGAATACGCGGGAACGCGCTACAGCGGCTGGCAGGTGCAGAAGAACGCGCGGACGGTCCAGGGCGAGCTGCTCCGCGCGATCCGCGAGGCGACCGGCGCCGCCGCGCCCGACCTCCAGGGCTCGGGCCGCACCGACGCGGGCGTCCACGCCAGCCGGCAGGTGGCGCACCTCGACCTGCCGAACGCCGTCAAGCCCGAGCTGCTCCGGCGGCAGGTCAACGACACGCTGCCGGCCGACATCAACGTGCTCGCCGTCGAGCCGGTGCCCCACCGGTTCCACGCGCGCCGCGACGCCGTCTCGCGCAGCTACGTCTACCAGGTCGCCCGCCGCCGCACGGCGTTCGCCAAGCCGTTCGTCTGGTGGGTGAAGGACGACCTCGACGTGCGCGCCATGCGCGAGGCGGCCGGGGTGTTCGTCGGGATGCACGACTTCCGCTCGTTCACCGACGCCGATCCCGACGAAGTCTCCACCGACGTGAAGATCGACGCGATCGAGCTGAAGGAGGACGAGGCCCTCGTCCTCGTCCGCGTGACCGGGTCGCACTTCGTGTGGAAGCTGGTCCGGCGCCTGGTCGGCGTGCTGGTCGAGGTCGGGCGCGGCGGGCTGACCGTGCACGAGGTCGAGCGCTTCCTGGAGGAGCCGTCGCCGGTGCCGGCGCGCCTGACCGCGCCGGCCTCCGGACTCTTCCTCGAGCGGGTGGTGTACCCGGGCGAGCCGGGGCCCGGCCCGCTGACGGCCGTCACCCCGGTACCAGGCGCCGGCCCTGCCCTTCGGCTCGGGCGCTGAGCGGCCTCGCTCAGGGCACCCCGAGCCAAGTCGCCCTTCGAGAGCCTCAGGGCGACCCTGAGCCTGTCAAAGGGTCGAGGGGTGAAGGGCCGGCCTACTTCTTGTAGACCACCTTCCCGCCGGCGATCGTGTAGAGCACCTCGGCCTTCTGGATCCGGTCCTCGGGCGCGGTCGTGATGTCGTCCGACAGGACGACGATGTCGGCGAGCTTGCCCGGCGCGAGCGAGCCGCGCGTCTTCTCCTCGAACGACGCGTAGGCGCCGTTGAGCGTGTAGGCCCGCAGCGCCTCGTCGCGCGTCATCTTCTGGTCGCCGTAGAAGACGTCGCCGTTCTTCTCGCGCCGCGTCACGAGCGCGTAGTAGCCGGGCAGCGGATCGACGTCCTCGACCGGCGCGTCGGTGCCGTTGGCGATGATGGCGCCCGTGTCCATCAGCTTCCGCCAGACGTAGGCCCCCTCCTTCGCCCGCTCGGGGCCGAGGCGCGCCAGCACGTACGGCGCGTCGGAGGTGCAGTGGATGCCCTGCATCGAGGCGATCACGCCGAGCGCGCCGAACCGCGGGATGTCGGCGGCGCTCAGGTGCTGGGCGTGCTCGACGCGCCACCGCAGGTCCTTCTTGTCGGGGTGCGCCTTGAAGGCCGCCTCGTAGACGTCGAGCGTCTCGCGGTTGGCGCGGTCGCCGATCGCGTGCGTGCAGAGCTGGAAGCCGTTCTCGATGGCCATCTCGGCCGTGGTCCTCATCTCGTCGAGCGACACGGTGTTGAGGCCGGTGCTCGTCGGCAGGTCGGTGTACGGCGCGAGCAGCCACGCGCTGCGCGACCCGAGCGCGCCGTCCATCAGGCGCTTGATCGACCGGACGGTCAGGTGGTTGTCGTAGGCGTCGATCATCCGGTACTTCCCGAGGTTGCCGGCCAGCCGGGCGCTCGGCTCGATGATCATCACGTAGAGCCGGACGGTCAGCTTCTTCGCGGCCGCGAGCTTCTGGTAGAGGTCGATGGTGTCGAAGCCGACGCCGGCGTCGGTCACCGACACGATCCCCTTCGAGATGAACTCGCGGTCGGCCGACTCGGCGGTGCGCGTGAGATCGGCCTCGACCTCGGCCGGCGTGCGCTGCGCGAGGTGATCGGCCAGCGCCTTCTCCACCAGGCCCGACGCCTTGTCCATGAACACGCCGGTCGGGTTGCCGGCCTTGTCCTTCATGATCTCGCCGCCGGGCGGCGTCGGCGTCCGGCGCGTCACGCCGGCCAGCGCCATCGCCTTCGCGTTGACGACGATGGCGTGGCCGCTGGCGTGGGTGAGCAGCACCGGGTTGTCGGGCGCGACGCGGCTCAGCGCCGACTGGGTCGGGAACCCTTCCACGGCGTCCGCCGGCCGGCGGTCCCACTTCTCCTGGTGCCAGCCGTGGCCGAGGATCCACTCGCCCGGCTTCGCCTTCTTCGCGGCCTCGGCCACCATGGCGACAATCCCGTCCCAGTTCTTCGCCCGGGCCAGCGGCAGCTCCAGCTTCGCCTCGCCGACGCCCATGAAGTGCGCGTGCGCCTCGGTGAACGCGGGCATCGCGAAGCGCCCCTTCAGGTCGATGACCTCGGTCTTCTGGCCGATGTAGGTCTTCATGTCGGCCACCGATCCGAGGGCGACGATGCGGCCGCCGCGGATGGCGACCCCCTCGGCCGTGGGCCGGTTGGCGTCGACGGTGGCGACGCGGCCGTTGGTGAGCACGAGATCGGCCGGGGCGACGCGCGGGCCGCACGCGGCGGCGAGCAGGCCGAACGCCGCCGTCATGGCGAACGCTGGCGAGCGGCGGAACTGGCTACGCATGAGAGGCTCCTTGCCCGGCGCCGGAGGGCGCCACGACGGCAGATTGTAGCGCAGGACGGGGGTTCGACCCGACTGGCCGGGCCGCGGCCGCGGTATGATCCGGTTCTCGGCACCTGAAAGGATCCCGGTGGGCCTGTTCACCTCGTTCCAGCTCAAGTCGCGCGACGCCGCCACCAGGAGGCGGGCCGCGTCCTCGCTCGGCGTTCGCGGCCGCACGGCCGCCATCCCGTCGCTCCAGCCGCTGCTCGACGACGCCGACTGGGGCGTGCGCGCGGCGGCCGTGTCCTCGCTCGGCCTGATCGGCGACGCCTCGGCGGCGCCGCTCCTGGTCGAGGCGGTCAAGGGAGCCGACGCGCTCGCCGACCTCGACGGCGCCGCGGCCGTGCGGGCGGCCGTCGTCGAGGCGCTGGGGCGGATCGGGGCGCCGGCGGTGCCGGTGATCGCCGGCGTGCTGCGCGACCGCCACGCGAAGCTGCGCGAAGCGGCGATCGCCGCCCTCGGCGCAATCGGCGGGCCCGAGGCCGTCGCGGCGCTCGGCGAGATGATCCACGACGACCGGTCGAGCGTGCGGCAGGCGGCCATCTCGGCCCTGGCGCGCGCGTCGGGCGCCAGGGCCGTGCCGGTGGTCACGCGCGCGCTCTCGCACAAGGACCCGACGACGAGGAAGCACGCGGCCGAGACGCTGGGGACGCTTGGCGACCGGGCCGCCGTGAGCACCCTCGGCGCGGCCCTGTCGGACACCGACCGGACCGTGCGGGTCGCGGCGGTCGCCGCGTGCGCCTCGCTCGGCGGCCCCGAGGCGGCGTCGCTGCTGGTCGCGGGCGTGAACGCGGGCGACCGCGACGTGAAGGCGGCCGCCGCGGCGGCGCTGAAGTCGTTCGAGTGGACGCCCGGGAACCCGGCCGAGCGGGCGGTGCACGCGGTGGTCCACGGCCGGTTCGACGACGCGGCGGCGGCGGGAGTCGACGCGATCGAGGCGCTGGCGGGCATGCTGGCCGACCGCGACCCGGCGACGCGCCGGGGCGCCCTGAC
>JAJXZZ010000472.1 GCA_021779795.1 Acidobacteriota bacterium
CGAATCACCGCCGCGCTGGACCGGAGCTGCGCCTGCTCGGTTTCGCTCAGTGGGAGGGGGAACGTCTCGATCACGCCACCCCCACCGACCAATCGCGGCAGGGCGACGGTGACGTCCCTCACCCCCGCCACGTCGGCGTCCGGGGCACACACGGTCAGGATCGACCGCTGGTCGTGGAGGACCGCGTCCACGATCCGCGCCAGGGCCGTGGAGCTGGTCAAGGAGGCCAGCGGCGACGCGTCGTACAACGACGTCAACTACGTCTTCCCCACCTTCGTGACGACACGGCTGCCGGTCGGCCTGGTGGGCCTCATCATCGCCGCCATCTTCGCCGCCGCCATGTCGGCGAGCGCCGGCGAGATGAACGCGCTCGCCACGTCCACCGTCATCGACCTCTACCGGCGGCACGTCCGGCGGCAGGCGCCCGACGCCCACTACCTCATGGTGTCGAAGCTGGCGACGGGCTTCTGGGGCCTGAGCGCGTGCACCTTCGCCATCTACGCGGCGGGCGCCGGGTCGCTCATCGAGGTGGTCAACAAGGTCGGGTCGCTCTTCTACGGCACGCTGCTCGGCGGGTTCGTGCTGGCGATCGGGACGCGCCGCGCCACCGGGCGCGGCGCCTTCTGGGGCATGCTCGCGGGGTTCGCGGCCGTGCTGGCCGTCGCCCGCCTCACGCCCATCTCGTATCTCTGGTACAACCTGGTGGGCACGGTCGTCGTCGTGGCGGTGGGCCTGGCCCTCAGCTACACGCAGCCTTCCCGCGGGTGCGAAACGGCGTATTCCGGTAGGTCAGCCCTTCGGGGCTGACTTCCAGGCAGGGCTGAAGCCCCGCCCTACGGCTCCCTGAGCCCTGAGCCTTGAGCCCTGAGTCCTCTGTCTACCCGTCCGCCAGCCGCGCCTTGATCCGCGCGGCGAACTCGCGGCTCGGCGCGTCGCCGGTGACCAGCTCGATCTGGGCGGGGCTCGACACCCCGAGGCCCAGCTCCACGGCCCGCTGGAGCTGCTCCTGCTCGAAGATCTTCCGCCCCATGATGGCCTGGTTCGAGCCCAGTTCCTTGAGGATCGCCAGGCCGACCGCGTCCACGGCGATGCGGTCGGTGCCGCCGACCATCACGTTGGCCGCCACGCGCGTGCCGTTCGAGGGGCCGCCGTCCACGAACGCCTCGACGCCGTCCATCACGACCAGGTCCGGGCGGTAGCCGGCGTTGATCTCGGCGATCATGCGCCGCATGTCCGGGCTGCCGTGCATCTCGCGCATGAGCCGCTTCGGCGTCATGCCGACGGCCAGCTTGATGGACATCGAGTACACGCCCCCGAAGCCGTGCGTCTTGAGGCAGCAGGTTGACACCATGTAGGGCGCGCTCGCGACGAGCCGGGGGATGTACAGCTGGCTCTTCCAGTGCGTGCCGGGCGGCGTCACCGGCACCCAGTCGGCGTCGGCCAGGTCCTCGAAATTGACGACCGACGCGTTCATCTCGCGCGCCAGGTCGAAGATACCCTTCTCCTCCATCACCCTCCGGGTCACCGGCGGGCCGCTGCGCTCGCCGATGGTGAGCGAGCGCGCGCCCCCCGCCCGCAGGTCGGCCATCAACTGGCGGAGCGTGTCGGGGTGCGTCGAGCCGGGGGCGGGGTCGGCCGTGTTGAAATTCGGCTTGATGACGACGTCCTTGCCGGCCGGAGTCGGCGCGTGCAGCAGGCGGATGACCTCGGAGACGCCCTTCCGGCGGTCCGACGTCCGCACGATGACCACCTTCGTCGTCGGCGCGGCGGCGCGAAGGCCCGCGACGCCGTGGCGGGACAGCGCCCCGACGGCGGCCGCCGAGGAAACCGACGTGATGAACGCGCGGCGCGACATGGGCGAGGACATGGGCATCTCCTGGACGGCGGGCCGGCGGCCCGGTGAGGCGATTCTATACCGGGAGGGCGCGCGGCGGATGCTATGATGCACGCGTGACACCGGCCACCGCGCGAACGGCCCTTGCCGCGATCGCCCTCCTCCTCACCTCCGCCGCCGCGGTCCACGCACAGACCAGCGCCTCGATCGCGGCCGGCGTGGCCATCACGTTCTACGATCCCGCGAACCCGAGCGCGGATCACCCCACCGGCGTCGGCCTGGTCGGCCGCCTGCGCCGGGGCTCGGGCCTCGGCGCGACGGTCGGGATGGACTGGTTCACGGCGAACCTGGTCCCCGAGGTGAACGGGCGGCCGACGAAGGCCGGCCACACGAGCATCCGGCCGCTCATGGGCGGCGTGTCGTACATCCGGCAGTTCAACCACTACGCCATCAGCGGCGGCCTCGTGGCCGGGTGGGCGATCAACTCGCTGTCGCAGGGGGACGCCGAGCGCACGGCCTACGCGTCGTACGTCGGGATCCCCGATGCCCGGGTGTCGATCTCCAACTGCCTGGCGGTCGAGCCGAGCCTGACGCTGTGGCGGGAACTCGGGAATCACTTTGCCGCGTCGGCGTCGGTCGCCTACATGGTGGCCCGGCCCACGCTGACGGCGGTCGGCCCGACGGGCCGCCGCGCCGACCGGGTCAACCTGAGCGCCACGGTCATCACCTTTGCCGTCGTGTACGGGGTATTCTGAACGAGGTGCCGCGGGATCACCTCGCGGCGCGC
>JAJXZZ010000473.1 GCA_021779795.1 Acidobacteriota bacterium
TACATCGTCGTCTCGGAACCGCAGAACCACTTCCAGACCGAGAACACCCACTACAACCCCTCGTACTCCGGGCAGGTCCGCACACCGCTGTCCGGCGTCGTGCCGATCCCCCTCAGCGAGCGCAAGATCATCGCGCGCCGCTGCGCGATGGAGCTGACCGAGGGCGCTGTCCTCAACCTCGGCGTCGGGATCCCCGCGGACGTCGGCACCGTCGTCGCCGAGGAGGGCGCGAGCGCCTCGGTGGTCATGACCACCGAGGCCGGTGCGATCGGCGGCGTCCCGGCGGGCCTCAAGGACTTCGGCCACGCCTACAACCCCGAGGCCCTGGTCGACATGCACGCGCAGTTCGACTTCTACGACGGCGGCGGCCTCGACCTGTGCGTCCTGGGGCTCGCACAGACCGACCGGCACGGCAACGTCAACGTCTCGAAGTTCGGCTCCCGGGTGGCCGGCTGCGGCGGTTTCATCAACATCTCCCAGGCGGCCAAGACCCTGTTGTTCGCCGGGACGTTCACCGCCGGCGGGCTCGAGATCGAGGTCGTCGACGGCGCGCTCGCGATCCGCACCGAGGGCCGGGCCCGGAAGTTCCTCGCCGACGTCGAGCAGATCACCTTCAGCGGCCAGTACGCCGCCGGCACCGGACAGCGCGTGCTCTACGTGACCGAGCGCGCGGTGTTCCAGCTGATCGACGGCGCCATGACCCTCATCGAGATCGCGCCGGGCGTGGACCTCGAGACGGACGTCCTGGCGCACATGGACTTCACCCCCCAGATCTCCCCGGACCTCACCCCGATGCCCGCGGGCATCTTCCGCGAGACCTGGGGCGAGCTCGCCGCACAGATCACCTCCGCGCCGGCATCGGTGCCGTCGCCCACCGGAAAGGCCTGACCCATGCCCACCTCGTCCCCCACCATCAACCGGTGGTCGGTGCTCTGGGGATCCGTCGCGATCCTGATGTGCACCGGAGCCATCTATGCGTTCTCGGTGTTCGCCGGGCCCCTGGGGGCCGCGCACCACTGGTCGCCGGCCCAGGTCATCCTCGCGTTCACGATCAACGGCGCCGTCGGCCCGATCCCGATGATCCTCGGCGGCTTCATCATCGATCGCGGCAGCTCGCGTCTCCTGGCGCTGATCGGCGGCCTCATGTTCGCCGCCGGCTTCATCTTCACCGGCCTCGCCACCACGACGACGGCGCTGTACCTGTCCTACGGCCTGCTCGCGGGCCTCGGCCAGGGGTTCGCCTACTCCGCCTGCCTGAACAACACGCTCAAGCTCTTCCCCGACCAGCGCGGTCGGGCGGCGGGCATCATCACCGGCGGGATGGGTGCGGCGACCGTCATCGCGGCCCCGGTCGCCAACGCGCTGATCAGCAGCCACAGCGTGGGGACCGCCTTCGTGGCGATGGGGTCCGTGTACGCCGTGGTCATCGTCGTGGCCTCGCTCTTCATCCGTCAGGCGCCGGTCGGCTACACACCCGAGGGCTGGGTCCGCCCGGCCGCCGACGGACGCGCCGTGAACCTCGACTGGGCCGCGATGCTCAAGACGCCCGTCTTCTACATGATCTTCCTGATGATGGGCGTCGGGGCGTTCTCGGGCCTGATGATCGCCGCCAACGCCTCCGGCATCGGCAAGGGGATGTTCGCCCTCTCGGCCGCGACCGCGGCGGTGTACGTGAGCATCTACTCGGCCTGCAACGCGCTCGGCCGTGTGGCCTGGGGCGCCGTCTCCGACCGGATCGGCTACACGAACGCGCTCCTGCTGATCTTCGGCGTCGTCGCGGCGTCGATGCTCGTGCTCGTCACGGTCTCCTCGACGGTCGGGTTCGCGGTCGGGATCGTCGGCCTCGGCCTGTGCTTCGGAGGCGTCATGGGCGTGTTCCCCGCGCTCACGATGAAGAACTTCGGTCCCAGGTTCCAGGGCATCAACTACGGGATCATGTTCACGGCGTACTCGGTCGCGGCGTACTTCGCGCCGAAGCTCGCCGCCGACATGGGCAAGGCGCACCACGGCGACTTCACGATCGCGTTCCAGATCGCGATCGCCCTGGCCGTCGTCGGCGCCGTCCTGACGGCGGTGTTCACCCGGGTCCAGAAGGCGCACCAGGACGCACTGGCTGCACCGACCAGAGAGTCCGTCGCCGTCGCCTGACGACGTCGCGCTCCAGGCGCGCCGCCGGTGCCGGACCCACCACCGTGCACCGGCGGCGCACCGCCGACCGGCGAGCTCGCCCGCTCGACGTCGATCTCCCGCTCGACACCGACCGCCCCGCCCGACACCTCTCCCCCGTCCGAGACTGATCCTCCAGGAGCGTTGATGAACCCGGCCGACGTGGGCCCCGCGGCCGCCCTCGAGCACGTCGCTCGCCGGGCGCCCGCCACCCGGTCGCTGGTCTACGACGGCGTCGTCACCACCGCGGCGGACCTCCACCTGCGCACCGGTGCACTTGCCGCGGCACTGGCGTCCGGAGGTGTCCGTGCGGGCGACCGGGTCGCCTACGTCGGTCGCAACAGCCCGACCCTCGTCACGGCGCTGCTCGCGTGCAGCCACCTCGGGGCGATCTTCGTCCCGGTGAACTTCCGCCTCGCCGCGCAGGAGGTCGCCGGCGTGCTCGCGGA
>JAJXZZ010000474.1 GCA_021779795.1 Acidobacteriota bacterium
GGTTCGGCTGCCCCACCCAGGCCACGCCGCGCCCGCCGCCGCGGCGGTCGAGCGCCGCCGCCAGGGCGCGCGCGACGCGCACCGCCTCGCGCGTGACGCGGTCGTCCAGCTCGCAGGCGACGAACAGGCGCATACACGCCTCCTCTCTCCGCGCCGGGCCGTGCGCCCCCGCCGCGTCAGGCGCCGGCGGTGGGCAGGAACTCGTCGAGCGCCAGCCTGACCATGTTCAGCGCCGCCTGCGCCGCCTGCAACTTGACCTGCGCCCGCCCGCCGAGGAACAGGAACCGGCGCACGCGCTCCCCGCCCGGGAACGCCACGGCCACGACGACCGTGCCGACGGGCTTCTGCGCCGTGCCCCCGCCCGGCCCGGCGATCCCGGTGATCCCGACGGCCACCTCCACGCCCGCCAGGTCGCGCATGCCGGCGGCCATGGCGAGGCCCACCGCCTCGCTGACCGCGCCGTGCTCGCGAATGGCCGCCTCGGGCACGCCCAGCAGGTCGGTCTTCGATCGGTTGCTGTAGCACACGACGCCGCGGTCGACGTAGTCGGAGCTGCCCGCCACGTCGGTGAGCCGCGACGCCAGCAGGCCGCCGGTGCACGATTCGGCCGTCGCGATCCGCCAGCACCGCTCGCGCAGCTGCCGGCCCACGACCTCCTCCAGCGCGCTCCCGTCGGTGCTGAAGACGTCGGCCCCGAGCACGGCGAGCATCTCGGCCGTGGCGCGGTCGAGCGTCGCGCGCCCCTCCTCCTCGCTCGGCGCGCCAACTGAGAAGTGCAGCTCGATCTGGCCGGGGGCCGCCAGGATGCTGGTCGAGACCGGCGGCGTCCACGCCGCCCACGACGCGTAGACGGGCTGCGCCACCTGCTCGACCTCGGACTCGGCCCGCCCCGCGATGCGCAGCACGCGCCGGTAGATCCGGGCCCCGGCCGCGAGCGGGGCCAGGCGCTCGCCGAGGACCGCCTCGAGCATCGGCTGCATCTCGCGCGGGGGGCCGGGCAGCAGCAGCACGCGCTTGTCGCCGC
This sequence comes from Acidobacteriota bacterium, assembly GCA_021779795.1. Taxonomy (GTDB): domain Bacteria; phylum Acidobacteriota; class Vicinamibacteria; order Vicinamibacterales; family Fen-181; genus FEN-299. The sequence continues at coordinate 1,025 of JAJXZZ010000474.1, forward strand.
GCTCGATCCACTGCCCCGGCGCCGTGCCGTTGGCGTTCGGCAGGACCGACGCGGTCTCGAGCACCAGCGCCTGCACCCGGTTGACCGCGGGCATCTCGACGCCGCGGCGGGCGAACCGCGCGCGGATGCGCTCGACGATCGTCGGATCCTCCCGCAGCGCCAGGCCGAGCGCGTCGGCCGCGGCCTGCCGCGTCACGTCGTCGTCGGTCGGGCCGAGCCCTCCCGTCAGCACGAGCAGGTCGGCGCGGCGGAGACACTCGGCGATCGCCGACGACAGCTCGTCGCGGCGGTCGCCGACGATCAGCTTGGCCACCACCTCGATGCCGAGGTCGTTCAGCGTCGAGGTGACGAACAGCGAATTGGTGTCGGTGCGGAACGGGGTGAGCAGCTCGCTGCCCACGGCGATGATGGCCGCGCGGCGCGGCGCGGACGGCGCGTCGATCATGTCCCTATCTTCTCACCGGACGCGCCGCCGCGCGCGCCGGCGGCGCCGCTCAGCGCAGGGCCAGGGCCGGCACGGCCCAGACGAGGAGCCGGAGCGCCAGGTTGCCGTAGAGGCCCGCCACCGCGTCGTCGGCCATGATCCCGAGCCCGCCGTGCAGGCGCTCGCACGTCCTGGCGGGAAACGGCTTCACGATGTCGAACGCCCGGAACAGCAGGAAGCCCGCGAGGACGCCGCCCCAGTTCACCGGCACCAGCCACAGCGTCAGCAGCGTGCCGATCACCTCGTCGAGGACGACGGCGCCGGGATCGGTGCGCCCGAAGTGCCGCTCGGCCACCGACCCGGCCCAGCACCCGACGGCGAAGAGCGCGGCGATCACCGCGAGGCCGACGGCCGGCGCGATCGACGCGGGGACGAAGTAGCGCAGCGCGGCGTACAGGACCAGCGCGGCGGCCGAGCCGGCCGTGCCCGGCGCCACCGGGAAGTAGCCGACGTAGCCGAACGTCGCCAGCAGGAGGGCCAGTCGCGTCATGTCGTCGGGTCCGGGATGCGGGCGGCGCTACGGCAACGGGGCGTCAACGACGCGCGTCGCCGCCAGGCGGTCGTGGACGCCGCGGTGGTGGCGATCGAACGCCGCCGCCGCCAGGCCGAGCCCGGCGGGGAGCGCGCCGAGGAAGAACCCGGCCACGCGCAGCAGCGACCGGCCGATCGTCAGCGGCTGATCCCGTTCGGAGACGACTCTCAAGTGGAACGCCATCTTGCCGAGCGTCTGGCCGCCGGCCGCCGTGAACAGGAACAGGTAGCCGCCGTTCAGGAGGAGGAGAAACGCCAGCAGCGGCGCCGCCGGCAGCAGCCGCAGGTCGCCCATGGTCAGCCGGCTCACGCGAATCGTGAAGTACACGACGACCAGGTCGAGGCTGAGCAGCAGGACCCAGTCGAGGACCGCCGCGCCCACGCGGACGCCGATCTGCGCCGCGCGGCCGACGCCGGCCGCGGGCGCCGCGGCGCCGGTCGTGCGCCGGGTGAACGACGAGAAGGGCGAGCCGAGCGGCAGCGCCGGCTCGGCCGCGGGTTCGGCCGGCCGCGGCGGCACCAGCGGGCGCACCCGGCTCGGCACCGGCGTGGACCGCCTCACCGACAGCGGCGCGC
>JAJXZZ010000475.1 GCA_021779795.1 Acidobacteriota bacterium
CTCGAGCGAGCGGTACAACAGGTCCAGCGGCTGCGCCAGGTAGCCACCCGAGGGCCGGACGACGAGCACCCGTTCGCCGGGACGATCCAGTTCCACCGCCGCGAAACTTGGCGCCAGTATTCTCAGGTGTGCGGGAATCGGGCGCCCCTCGGCCGCCTGCATCACCCGCAGGTGCGAGGCGAAGAAGACGAGCGGGCCGTTGACGACGACCAGCGACTCCCGCGCCAGCGCCGGGTTCTTCAACGGCCTGATGTAGAGCTGCGCCGAAACGGCCGGGTCTCCCACGGCGCTCCGCACTCGCTGGATTGGGGCGACAACCAGGTGCACGGCGGTCAGGCCGACAGCGAGCGAGCCGCCAACAAGCCGGTAGCCTCGCGACAAGGGCAGCCGGACGCCGTCACGCGCGAGAAATGCCACCAGGAACCGGGCGACGAGGCCCATGGCCCCGAGCCCGCTCCACATGAGCATCCGGTTGCCCGGGTAGGCGGCGCAGGACGGCACGAACGACAAGAACATCCCGAGCGTGAAAAAGCGCGCGAGCGTGTCGCGGCGCAGCAGGGGCCAGAGAACCCCGACGACGAGGGCCATGGCGCCGAGACCGAGGCCGAAGAGAACCGCGGCGGTGCCCGGCGGGCCGAGGAGCGCCAGGTTCGAATTGATCGGCGAGAACAACCCCAGAAACAGGATCGGCAACCGGAAGGCGAGGGCGGCGAGAAAGCGAAGAGGCTCGGCGCCCGGATCGATGTAGTAGCCGACATTCGCCGCGCCGTAGCCTGCCGCCTGCGTCGCCAGGCGCCACAGGGCGACAACCCCAACATACGGCAGGAGCGAGGCGCCGCGGCTCTTCAGCGAATGCGCGTCCAGAAACACCGCGTACGCGATGAGGTATGCGAGCGCCGTGATGCCCGATTCGCCCGAAAGCAGCGCCACGGCGAAAAGGCCGGGCGCCGCTACCAGCCCCGGCCGCCATCCTTCCCCGCGAAGGCGGTGGTGGGCGACGAGCGCGAGAACTCCAAAAAACACCGCCAGCAGGGTGTTGCGCTGGGCCAGCCACGCGGCGGGCGTCGCGTGCGCATCGTCGAACGCAAAGAGGAGCACAGCCACGCCGGCCGCGGCGACGGCGCCGAAGAGCCTGCGGTAGAGCGCCCCGGCGGCGACGACCGCCGCAAACAGCCAGGCAAGACTCTGGGCATGCATGAGGCCAGGCCGGTCGGGCCAGAGCCAGTAGTCGACTCGCTGGGACAGGGCGCTGAGAGGACGGAAGAACGAGACCCTGGCAGCGGGGTCGCCCCACCACGGCGCGTCACCTGCCTCCCCGAGGGCCATCGTGTGTTCGCGGTTTCCGTCCGCGAAGGAATACAGGTGCGCGATGTCGCCCCGCAGCAGGTACCCGCCGGTCGGCATTCCCAAAATGGCCGCGCGGTGGTGGTAGTCGTCGGTGAACAGCCCGCTCCAGAGCACCGGAATCGACAGCGCCACTGCGACCGCGGCCGCCACGATGGGAAAGCGCGGATGCGAGAAGGCGAAGCGCACGCGCGTGACGAACCGCGCCCAACCCCTCGCCGGAAGCAGAGCCTGCATGGTTGGACCTCCTGGTCTGGCCGTAGAGCCAGATTTGCCGGAGCCGAGAGACTGCGCGAAGAAAGGCGCCTGACGAGGGCGACGCGGAACGGCGGCGGGTCGTGGACGGATTCTATGCCTTACTGCCCAGCCTGGCAACGGTGGAAGCGGCCATCTTCGTTCGCGAGCAGGCAGGCGGCCAGCACCGCGCGAGCCTGTGCAGCACAGGCAATCACAACGTGGCCAGGGCCGCCGAACCTGGCGTTTGCCGAAGGGCTCGCCTCAGCCGACGTGTGACGTCCGGACCTCGAGCCCTGAGAGCCTGTGAAACAATCGCCCGGCTCAGGGCTCAGGGTCTTTCACGCGTGGTGTCCGGGCTCGAGCCATGAGTCTCGAGCCTTGAGCCTGCTCATCCGGCGCGTCGGCGCGCCGTGAGCCACGCCGACCCGAGCATCAGCAGCCCGAAGCCCGCGAGCACCAGTCCCCACCACAGGTTCACGTTGATGCCGAGCGACACCTGGTAGATGGCTGGGTCGCTCACGAGGCCGTAGACGGCCAGCAGCGCGCCGAGCGCGGCGAACAGCAGGCCGATTGGAACGCGAAGATCAAGGGACATGGGTACCTCAGGAGAAGGCTCAAGGCTCAAGGCTCAGGGCCGAGTCACGCACGTCACGCTGCCGCCGAACGGGCGTGCCGGCCACCGTGGGCCGTTCGAGGCTTCGCGTCGGCGGCAGAACTCGATCTCACGCGAACCGAGCGGCACACGGGGGCGGCGCGCCCGTCCGGCGGCAGCATGCGACGAGCTCCGGGCCGCTACCAGAAGTACACGTTCAACGCGAGCGACGCGGCCAGCACGATCACGCCGAGCACGAGCGGACGCCGGTACCACGCCAGCCCTTCCGACGACGGCCTGGGCGTGAGGGAGTAGACCAGGCCGACCAGGTCCTTCTCGTCGCGCGGCTTGGTCACCAGGCTGATGGCAATGGTCAGCAGGAAGCACCCGGTCCACGCGAAGATGGCGCCCCAGAAGTTCTGCGCCATGTCGCTC
>JAJXZZ010000064.1 GCA_021779795.1 Acidobacteriota bacterium
TCTTCCAGGGGTCCCCGGCCACGCTCATCGCGGGCGGGAGCGGCGCAAGCGGCGGGAACGGCGCGAACGGCGGAAATGGCGGGCCGCCGGCCGACGCGAGCGCGGCCGCGGCGGCGTCGTCGCTCACGGGGCAATACCTGCGGGGCGAGCGGTCGATCGGCACGCCCGAGACGAGGCGGCCGGCGAACCGGGGCGCGCTGGTCATCCGCGGCGCGCGCGCCAACAACCTGAAGGGGATCGACGTCACGATCCCGCTCGGCGTGTTCACGGCGGTGACCGGCGTCAGCGGGTCGGGCAAGTCCACGCTCGTCAACGACATCCTCTACCGCTCGCTCGCGCGCCTGCTCTACCGCGCCGCCGACGAGCCGGGCGCGCACGACGGGATCGACGGGATCGAGCTCATCGACAAGGTGATCGAGATCGACCAGTCGCCCATCGGGCGGACGCCGCGGTCGAACCCGGCCACCTACACGGGGCTGTTCGCGTTCATCCGCGACCTGTTCGCGATGCTGCCCGAGGCCAAGGCGCGGGGGTTCAGGCCCGGGCGCTTCTCGTTCAACGTCAAGGGCGGGCGCTGCGAGAGCTGCCAAGGCGACGGCGTGATCGCGGTCGAGATGAACTTCCTGCCGAACGTCTACGTGACGTGCGAGGAGTGCAAGGGGCGGCGGTACAACCGCGAGACGCTCGAGATCCGGTACCGCGGCAAGTCGGTGGCCGACGTGCTGGACCTGACGGTGGACCAGGCGCTCGAGCTGCTGGAGAACTTCCCGCCCATCGCCAACAAGCTGCGGACGCTCCAGGAGGTCGGCCTCGGCTACATCAAGCTCGGGCAGTCGGCGACGACGCTGAGCGGCGGCGAGGCGCAGCGGGTCAAGCTGTCGAAGGAGCTGTCGCGCCGCGGCACCGGCCGCACGCTCTACATCCTCGACGAGCCGACGACCGGGCTGCACTTCGAGGACACGCGCAAGCTGCTCGACGTGCTCGGGCGGCTGGTGGACCAGGGGAACACGGTGGTGGTCATCGAGCACAACCTCGACGTCATCAAGACGGCCGACTTCGTCGTCGATCTCGGGCCCGAGGGGGGAGAGGCGGGCGGGCGGCTGGTCGCGTCGGGCACGCCCGAAGAGGTGGCGCGGTCGCCGCGGTCGCACACCGGGCAGGTGCTGGCCGAAGCGCTGGCTTAGCAGCCCGTGGTGGAAGCCCCGCCAGCCATTCGGCGACAGCTCGACCGTTCCGGCGGGCGGCCGGATTGGCACGGTGCACCCCGCACATTTCGCCCCCGGCGTACGGCAGAGTTGCAGTAATCTAAGGATCTCGACGCCTTCGCCTGTCGGTGGCCCGGACGTCTCCCGCGGTCTGGCGCTTGCTTGTCCAGTGACGGGTCCGGTTGGTTTCGAGGCTGAACCGAGACGGTCATGGAACTACAGCGCACTCTTCGGCGGCAGGTGTCCTGTGCCGGCATTGGCTTGCACTCGGGCCGCACGGTGACGCTGACGCTCCGCCCCGCGCCGGCCGACAGCGGGATCCGGTTCAGGCGGACCGACCTGGGCGGCGCCGAGGTCGCGGCGCTCGTGGACCGCGTGGGGAACACGCGGTTCGCGACGGCGCTGGCCGAGGGCGGCTCGTCGGTCGAGACGGTCGAGCACCTGCTGGCCGCGCTGGCCGGCCTGGGGATCGACAACGCGCTGGTGGACCTCGACCGCGCCGAGGTGCCGATCATGGACGGCAGCGCGGCGCCGTTCGTCTACCTGGTCCAGGAGGCGGGGATCCGCCCGCTGCCGGTGCCGAAGCGGTTCCTGCGCGTCGTACGCCCGATCGAGTGCGCGCGCGGCGACAGGCGGATCGCGCTCTACCCGGGCGACGGGTTCCGCATCACCTACTCGATCGCCTACGACCACCCGCTGCTGCGCCGCCAGGAGCTGACGCTGGCGGTGGACGACGCGTCGTTCGCCGCCCAGATCGCGCCGGCGCGCACCTTCACGTTCCTGGCCGAGGTCGAGCGGCTGCGCCGGCACGGCTTCGCGCTCGGCGGCTCGCTCGACAACGCGATCGTCGTCGGCGAGACGGGGATCCTCAACCGCCCGCTCCGCTTCGACGACGAGTTCGTGCGGCACAAGATGCTGGACGCCATCGGCGACTTCGCGCTGCTGGGGATGCCGATCATCGGCCACCTGGTCGCGCACCGGGCAGGCCACGCCCTGCACACGGCGTTGGCGTCGAAGGTGCTGGCGGATCGGGAGGCGTGGGAGGTCGTCGAGCCCTATTCCAGGTCCTTCACCCCGGCGGCCAGCTTCTCCATGTAGCTCGCCAGGCGGTCGTTCTCGAACCGCACCGTGTTGTGGAAGAGGCTCTCGGCCAGGTAGTCGCGCAGCTCTTCGTCGGTCATCTGCGAGACGAGGTGGCGGATCTCGCCCATGATGTCCTCGTAGGACCGGTCGAGCTGCCGCTTGGCGGTGACCTCCTGGAACAGCGTCTCGATGATGGCGAGCAGGTCGCCGTCGAGCGCGATGTCAACGCCGGTGGTCGTGGTGATCTTGCGCATCGCTACCCCCCGAAGCTGCGGACGGCGCTGGCCTGGTCGGGATGGATCTCCAGGAAGTTCTGCGCGCCCGTCATGCTGAGCATCGTCTCGACGCGCTTCTGGACCCCCGCCAGCTTGAGCGTGCCGCCGGAGGTCGTGGCCTGGCGGTAGAGGTCCATGAGGCAGCCGATGCTGGCGCTGTCCACGTAGTTCACGCCGCCGAGGTCGATCACGACCTTCTTCTCGCCGGCCGTGATCAGGCCGGCGACCGCGCCGGCGAAATCCGAGAGGAGCGGGTACATCAGGCGCGCCTCGCCCACCCGGACGACGGAAACCTCGCCGACGTGCGAAATCGTCAGGTTCATACGGGCTCTCCGTTGCCGCGGCCAGCGGCGTCGCGGGCGCCGGCGCGGACCCGCTCGGCTTCGTCGCGAAGCCGCTGGACCTGCCGGGCCAGCTCGTGCCGGCCGCGATTGATGCGGGACTTCACCGTGCCCTCGGGAAGGCCGAGCCGCTCGGCGATCTCGAGGTAGGACAGCTCCTGCAGGTCGCGCAGCAGGACGGCGGTCCGCAGCGAGGGCGGCAGCGCCTGCAGCGCCTGACGGAGCGTGGCCGCGAGGTCGCGGTTCTCGAGCACGGCCAGCGGGCTGGCCGTCGCGGCGGCCGGCGCCAGGTCGTCGGCCGCCACGTCGCGGTCGATCGTCTGCCGCTCCTTGCGGACGCTCCGGTAGTGGTCGATGCACAGGTTCCGGCTGACGCTGACGAGCCAGGTCTGGAAGTTCGCGCGCCGGTCGAAGGTGGCGAGCGAGCGGAAGATCTTGAGGAAGATCTCCTGCGTGAGGTCCTCGGCCTGCTCGTGCGACCCGACGAACTTGTAGGCGACGTTGAAGACCTTGCGCCAGTGCTGCCGGACGATCTGCTCCCACGCCACCTGGTCGCCGTCGAGGCACTGCTCGATGAGGCGGTCGATGTCGGTCGGCTGCGGGGCGATGAGATCGGCGGTCATGGGGTCGAAGTCATTGGCGGGAAACGGGATGATAGCAGAGCGATTTTCGGCATGTCAAACCGCCGGCAGTCGGATAAGATCTGTCGCCGTGCACACTGGCGCTTTTGCATTCGACACGGCGTCGGGGCTGTCGTGCGACGGGGTCCCGCTCGCCGACATCGCCGCGAGCGCCGGCACGCCGACGTTCGTCTACAGCGCCGAGGCGATCCGCGGCGCCTGGCGGCGGTTCGACGCCGCGTTCGGCGCCGTGCCGCACGCGGTCCACTACGCGCTCAAGGCCAACTCCACGCTCGGCGTGCTGCGGCTGCTGCGCGGGCTGGGCAGCGGCGCCGACGTCAACTCGGGCGGCGAGCTGGAGGTGGCGCTGCGCGCCGGCTTCCGGCCCGACCAGGTCGTCTTCACGGGCGTCGGCAAGACGCCCGAGGAGCTGGACCGCGCCGTGTCGCTCGGCCTCAAGGCGATCAACGCCGAGTCGCCCGGCGAACTGGAGCGGATCGACGCGCTGGCCCGGGCCCGGGGCGCGCGCGCCCGCGTCGCCGTCCGGCTCAACCCGGACATCGACGCCGGCGCCCATCCCCACATCTCCACCGGCCGCCGCGTCAACAAGTTCGGCGTGCCGATCGAGCTGGGCCGCGAGCTGTACCGGCAGATGGCGCGCATGCCCGGCCTGCAGCCGGTCGGCGTGCACGTGCACATCGGGTCGCAGATCACCGATGTGGCGCCGCTCAGGCGGACGGCCGAGGCGGTGGCGGAGTTCGTGGGCTGGCTGGGGGAGGATGGGATCGCGATCGAGCACGTCGATCTCGGCGGCGGCCTGGGCGTGTCGTACGACGGGGCGGCCGCGCCGACGCCGGCGGAGTACGCGGCGGCGGTGCTGCCGGCGGTCGCGCCCACCGGGTGCACGATCCTGCTCGAACCCGGGCGCGCGATCGTCGCGCCGGCGGCCGTCCTGCTGGCGCGCGTGATCGACGTCAAGCGGTTCTTCGACGCGCACGCGTTCGTCGTGCTCGACGCCGGGATGACCGAGCTGATCCGCCCGGCCCTCTACGGGGCCTACCACCGGATCTCGGCCGTCGCGCCGCGCGCGGGCGCGGTGGCCGCGTGCGAGGTCGTCGGCCCGCTGTGCGAGAGCAGCGACGTCGTCGGCAAGAACCGGCGGCTGCCGCCGCTGGAGGTGGGCGACCTGGTTGCGGTGCACGACACCGGCGCCTACGGGTCGGCGATGGCCTCGACCTACAACCGCCGGCCGCTGCCGTGCGAGGTGATGGTGGACGGCGGACGCTGGGAGGTCATCAAGCGGCGGCAGACGGTGGAGGAGATGGTGGGGCTGGAACGGTAGGTCGGCGGTCGACGGTCGGCGGTCGGCTGTCGGCGGTCGGCGGTCGGCGGTGTCACGCGGGACGCCGCCCTGAGCCCCGCCGTCGCCCTGCGGGCTATGGCGGGCAGGCCCTGAGCCTTGAGCCTTGAGCCCTGAGCCTTTTTCCCTATGGCCAACGTCCTGATCGCCTTCGAAGGCCTCGACCAGAGCGGCAAGGAGACGCAAGCGCGGACGCTCGCCCGGCGTCTCGCCGAGACCGGCCGCCCGGTGACGACCGTGTCGTTCCCCGATTACCGCACCCCGATCGGCACCGAGCTGCACCGCGCGCTGCACGGCGAGCGCGAGTACGGCCCGGACGTGATCCAGATGCTGATGATCGCGAACCGCTACGAGTGGAAGCCCGCGATCCTGCAGGCGCAGGCCGAGGGGCGGATCGTCGTGGCCGACCGCTACCTGGCCTCGAGCGTGGCCTACGGCGAGGCGCAGGGACTCGACCCCGACTGGCTGTTCGAGGCGCAGAAGTACCTGCCGCCGCCGGCGCTGACCGTGATGATCGACATCGCGCCGGCCACGGCCGTCGCCCGCAAGAAGACCGGCCGCGACCGCTTCGAGCAGGACCTGGCGATGCTCGAGCGCGTCCGCGCCAGTTACCGCCGCCAGGCGGCTGCCGCCGGCTGGGTGGCCATCGACGGCGAACGTCCGATCGACGTCGTCGCCGGTGACGTGTTTGCGGCGGTGTCCGGCGCCATCGCCCTTCCGTAGGTCGGCCCTTCAGGGCTGACTGGAGGCAGGGCTGAAGCCCTGCCCTACAGCCTCCGCAGGATTGCCTTCGCCGCCGTGAGGGCGCGGACCTCGCGCGCGCCGCCGGCGAGCAGCACCTGCGCGCAGGCGTCGAGTGTCGCGCCGGTCGTGCTCACGTCGTCCACCATCACCACGCAGGCGTCTTCGATGCGGGGGTCATGCCGGCGGCCGCGCCAGCCGCGGCGCGGCGCGGCAAACGCGCGGCGCAGGTTATGCCGCCGGGCGGCCGCGGTCAGGCCCGACTGCGGCCGCGTCGGGCGCACGCGGCGCAGCGCCCGGACCACGGGGAGGCCGAGGTGGCGCGCCAGGTCCTCGGCCTGGTTGAACCCCCGCGCGTGGCGCCGCCGCCAGTGCAGCGGCACCGGCACCGCGAGATCGGCCCCCTCGAGCACCTCGGCGCCGCGGGTCCGCATCAGCGCCCCGAGCGGCGCGGCCAGCGTGCGGCGCCCTTCGTATTTCAGGCCGTGAATCACCTCGCGCAGCGCCCCCTCGTAGGCCCCGGCCGCGCGCGCCACGGTCCACGACGGCTTCAGGCGCCGGCAGCGGGCGCAGCAGGCCGAGGCGAGGTCCACCTGGCGCCACGAGGGCAGGGCATCGCCGCAGACCAGGCACAGGGGAGGCGGGATGGGGACGACGGCGCGCCAGCAGGAGGGGCACACCGGGCCGCCGAGCGGCGACTCGAGCGGATGGCCGCAGGCGAGGCACCGCGGCGCGAGCAGCACGGCAAGCAGGCCGTCGGCCAGTTGGCGAACCATCGGGGTCGTCCCCCCGCGCTCGCCGCCCGGCCGGCCGCCGCGGCCCGCTACTCCCGCGCGCGCGGGCGCGGGGCGTCGTCGGGAAGCTGGACGTGCTCGGCGCTGCCCCAGAGCTTCTCGAGCGCGTAGAAGTCGCGGCGCGCGGCGCTGAAGACGTGCACGACGAAGTCGAAGTAGTCGAGCAGCACCCACTCGGCGCGCTCGAACCCCTCGACGTGGGCCGGCCGCACCTGCTGCTCCTCGCGGAGCGACTCCTTGACGGCGTCGGCAATCGCCTGCACCTGGCGCGCGTTCTGCCCTGAACAGATCACGAAGAAATCGGTGAAGCTGGCGAGCGGCCTGAGGTCGAGCACGGCCAGGTCGATCGCCTTCTTGTCCCGCGCGGCCTGGACCGCCCGCGCCACGGCGTCGGGCAGGCCGGCCTTTTTCGTCGTCTCGGTCCGGGTGTTAGCAGTAGTCATGCCAGCGCGCTTCCTGGATGGTCTGGTCCGGAGCCATAGAGGCCGTGCCTCAGCACGTGGCGCTCGACCGCCGGCGCCACCAGCCCGGCGAGCGGCAGGCCGCGGGCGGCACGGTCGCGAATCAGTGTGGACGAGACGTCGGGCGTCGTCGCATTCACGAGGAAAATCGCGCCCCCGGCGCCCGTCGGCGCCGCGCCCCCGGCCTGGCCGACGGTGCGCATCCTGGGCGCCAGCGCCGGCAGCCGGTCGGCCAGCGCCGCCTGCGACAGGCCGGGCCTGGCGATCACGACGAAGTGCGCCAGGTCGAGCACGTCGGGGTACTCGCGCCAGGAGGCAATTTCCGCAAAGGCGTCGGTGCCGATGATGAAGAAAAGCTGCGACGCGTCGCAGCCCGACCGGTGCAGCTCGCGGAGCGTGTCGCACGTGTACGACGGCCCCGACCGCCGCAGCTCGACGTCCGACGCCTCGTAGGCGTCGTGCGGCGCGACGGCGAGCGACACCATCGCGAAGCGGTGGAACGCCGAGGCGTGCGGGTCTCCCGGGCGGTGGGGCGGCCGGTGCGACGGCACGAAGAGCACCCGGTCGAGCGACAGCGCGCGGCAGGCCGCGCCGGCCGCCGCCACGTGCCCCTCGTGGACCGGGTCGAACGTCCCGCCGAGGATCCCGGTGCGGCCGGTCCTGGCCGTCACGGCTCGGCCTCGTCCGGCTGGCGGCCCGTCATCCTGCGCCACCATTCCTCGAGCAGCGCCGGCACCCCCTCGCCGGTGACGGCCGAGATGGGAAAGACGCGGAGCCCCAGCTCCGCGGCCTTGGCCCTGAGGCCGGCCAGGCGCGACTCGTCGTCGAGCGCGTCGATCTTGCTGGCGGCGACGATCTGCGGGCGCGCGAGCAGGTCGGCGCGGAACAGCTCCAGCTCGCGCCGGATGACCACCAGGTCGTCGGCCGGGTCGCGCCCCGAGGCCGACGAGACGTCCACCACGTAGGCCAGGACCTTGGTGCGCTCGACGTGGCGCAGGAACTGGTGGCCGAGCCCCTGGCCGCGGTGCGCCCCCTCGATGAGGCCGGGCACGTCGGCGACGACGAAGCTGCGGTCGTCGCTGAGCGAGACGACGCCGAGGTGCGGGGTCAGCGTGGTGAACGGGTAGTCGGCAATCTTCGGCTTGGCGGCCGAGATGCGCGAGATGAGGGTGGATTTGCCGGCGTTGGGATAGCCGACCAGGCCGACGTCGGCCAGCAGCTTGAGCTGCAGGCGCAGCGTCCACTTCTCGCCGGGATAGCCGGGCTCGGCCCGGCGCGGCGCGCGGTTGGTGGAGGTGGCGAACTGCGCGTTGCCCCGCCCGCCGCGGCCGCCCTGCGCCACCCGGACGCGCTGGCCCTCGGCGGTGAGGTCGGCCACCTGCTCGAAGGCGCCCGCCTCGGCGTCGAGACGGTAGACGACGGTGCCGACCGGCACGCCCAGCTCGAGGTCGGCGCCGTTGGCGCCGTGGCGGTTCGATCCCTGCCCGTGGACCCCGCGCCTGGCGTTGAATTCCGGGTGGAACCTGAAGTTGACGAGCGTGTTGAGGTGGGGACTGGCGACCAGGAAGACCGAGCCTCCATGGCCGCCGTCGCCGCCGTCCGGGCCTCCGCGGGGAACGAACTTCTCCCGGCGGAAGCTGACGCATCCGCGACCGCCGTCGCCGGCGGACACCCGGATGTCCACTTCGTCAACGAACATTCAGGGGCTTTCGCCTACTCGACCGGCAGGACGCTGATCTTGCGGCCGTGCGCGCCGTGATCCTCGAAGCGAACGCGCCCGGTGATCTTCGCGAACAGCGAGTCGTCCTTGGCGAGGCCGACGTTGAGGCCCGGGTTGAACCGGCGCCCGTGCTGCCGCACCAGGATCGACCCGCCCGTGACGATGTTGCCGTCGAACCGCTTCACGCCGAGCCGCTGCGAATTGCTGTCGCGGCCGTTGCGCGAGCTGCCCTGTCCCTTCTTGTGTGCCATGAGAACTCACCCGTCCTGCCGGGGCCCCGCGGCCCTAGAGGACGATCTCCTTCACGGTGACGCGCGTGTAGGTGCTGCGGTGACCGATGGTCCGCCGCGACCCCTTGCGCCGCTTCTTCTTGAACACCCGGATCTTCGGGCCGCGCGCCGTGCCGTCGACGACGGCCACGACCCGTGCGCCCGCGAGGAACGGGGCGCCAGCCATCAGCTCGCCGCCGTCCTTCTCGACCATCAGCACCTGGTCGAAGCTGACCTCCGCGCCCTTGTCGCTGCCGAGGCGATCGACAACGAGGGTTTCGCCGGGCATCATCTTCACCTGGTGGCCGCCACACTGGACAATCGCGTACACGCCTGTTTCTCCTGTCGCCGCAGCCTCGGCCGCGCATACCCCTGCCCAGTCTTCCCGGGCAGCGGGAAACCCCTAGTCTAGCATCAAAGGCGACGGCTGAGAAGGCCGGCGCGCCCCTTTTCTCGGGGCGCGACGACTTCCGCCGGGCCCGTCCCGCCGGGCCCATCCACGCCGGCCGGTCAGTACGCCCAGTAGGGGCCGGTCCCTCCCGGCGTCGTCTTGCCCTCGATGGCGACGAACACCGTCTTGCCGAAGAAGAACGGCAGCCCCCAGTCGAAGTACATCGTCGGCAGGCCGGTGCCGGAGCCGCCGAACGACGAGGTGCCGGCCACGTCGTCGAAGATGTAGTTGGCCGCCGGCAGGTTGTCGGCGTTGATCACGCTGAAGTTCACCACCTTCGGCTGGTTGTTGGTGCCGACGTTCGTGGCCGAGAGCGACTGCAGCGTGGGCGGGCAGTAGAAGCCCACCGACAGCGTGCACTCGGGCAGGCCGGTCGTGGCCGAGTCGAGGAAGAACAGGCCGTTGGTCCCCGAGTCGATGAAACTCGACGAGTACGACACGCCGTTGAAGACGGTCGTGAAGTTGCCGTAGCGGTTCAGCGTCTGCACGACGGCGCTCCCGAGGCCGTTGTCGCTCTGGGTGCCGATGCCGAACTTCAGCGTCCCCGTCGCGGACGGCAGGCCGTTGTCGGGCAGCGACGGCAGCGTGATCGAGATCCCGTTGTTGTCGGTCGCGAACCGGGCCACGGGGTTCTGCAGCTGGTTGGCGAGCGCCAGCGTGGTCACCTGGCACGTCCCGTTCGCGCAGGCGTAATACATGCCGCCGTTCGACGACGTGCCCGGCGCGCACGCCGAGCCGCAATCGTAGATGTACGTGCTGAGGCCGATGATGCCGTTGGCCGACAGCGAGTCCACCGAGTTGCCGGCCGTGCCGCCGTTCGAGCAGGTGGACGGCGCCGCGGGGAAGGCCATCGTCGGGCTGGCGATGATCTGGATCGGGACCGAGGACGCCACTTCGCCGGCCATCTTCAGGTCGGCCAGCGCGATCGGCCCCCAGTTGTAGCTCAGGTCCACGAACTGCACGCAGCCGGCGATGGTGGTGTTCGGGTCGGTGGGGGACGTGACGTTGGTGAGCGGCAGGCTGCCGAGCGCCGACGAGAGCACGCGGAGGCCGCTCGACCCGGTGTCGAGCAGCACGTTCGGGACGGTGACGCACTGCGAGCTGTTGGGGACGCAGACCGTCACGGTGACGAAGGCGCCGTTCAGGGCCGGCCTGGTCAGCGACGGGCCCGGGCCCGCCGTGATGGTGACGGCATGGGCCGGCGGCGGCGGCGGGGGCGGCGTCGTCCCGCTGCCGCCCCCGCAGGCGGTCAGAACGCCGAGCGCCGCCATCGCGGCGGCACCCGTCAGGACATGGATGTGTCGCGTCACTGGACCTCCTCCGGCGTCACGCCGACGGGCATCGCCTGCGGCAGGAACGCCCGGCCGCCGAGCGCGCGCAGGTGCCCGTAGGTCTGGAAGACGAAGTCCGGCGTCCTGATCGTGACCGGCTCGCGGCGGGCGCGCCGCTCCTGCATGGCCTGCTGGAGCCGGGCGAAGTAGGGGCCGAGCACCTGCTGGTAGTCCGGGTGGAACGGGCCGTCCCACGCCACCCCGAAGACCCGGCCCTCGGGCGAGGCGAACTCGCGGAGGGTCGCCCCGGATTCGGCCTTCATCTCGTGAATGGCGTAGCGGCCCATCGGCGTGACGGTGACCGAGGCCTTCAGCTGCACGCGCACCCGCTCGATCGATTGCAGGTCGCCGCCGAGCTGGGCGAACGCGCGCGCCGGCAGCAGCACGGCCAGCGACGCGACGGCCGCG
>JAJXZZ010000476.1 GCA_021779795.1 Acidobacteriota bacterium
ATCCCGACACCGATGTAGAGCATGTCGCGGTTGCTGAACAGGTCGGGCGTCGGCAGGAATCCCCTGGCGACGGCCAGCAGGTCGGGCTTCGAGTAGAACAGCTCGACGGCGAAGGCGGCCGCGATGCCGGCGATGAGCAGGACCACGAGCGCCTCGACGTAGCGGAACTTGTGGTGCTGCAGGTAGAGCACGATCAGCACGTCGGCCGACGTGAGGCAGACGCCGATGGTCAGCGGCAGGCCGAAGAGCAGGTTGAGCGCGATGGCCGACCCGATGACCTCGGCCAGGTCCGTGGCGGCGATCGCCACCTCGGCGAGGATCCACAGGAAGATGGTGGTGCGCCGCGAGAAGCGGTCGCGGCAGGCCTGGGCGAGGTCGCGGCCGCTGGCGATGCCGAGGCGCGCGGCCAGCGCCTGCAGCAGCACGGCGAGCAGGTTGGAGACGAAGACGACCGAGAGCAGCGCGTAGCCGAAGCGCGCGCCGCCGGCCAGGTCGGTGGCCCAGTTGCCCGGGTCCATGTAGCCGACGGCCACGAGGTAGCCGGGCCCGGCAAAGGCCAGGAGCTTCCGCCAGAAGCCCGCGCCGGTGGGCACGGCCACGGTGCCGTGCACCTCGGGCAGGCTCACTTGGTTCGAGTCGATGTGCGTCAGGGGGCCGCTCGCGCCGGGATGGGTCGATGGCACGGCGACATTCTCGCACAGTCCGGCGTGCGACTTGAGGCTCGCGACCTGCGGCCGTGAACCGCTGCCGGCGAATGATAGAATCAATCCGTGCGCCCGTAGCTCAGTTGGATAGAGCGTCGGCCTTCGAAGCCGCAGGTCGGGGGTTCGAGCCCCTCCGGGCGCACCAGCCTTCGCTCGCCTGCGGATCGCTTCGCCATTCCCCGGCGAGCTGCGGCCGGGCCCGCCAGAGCGGTCCGCTCACTGCCGAAGCGTTCCCCCTGCCCCCTACGGGATCCGCTGACCGCGGGTCGCAATGCCGAGGCCCCGCTATGCCTGGGCTCTTGGCGCCTCCGTCGCCCGACGCGAGCGCGTGAGCGCCCGCACGGCCGCCGGCGCCACTCCCGGCTCGAGGCTCATGACCGTCAGCAGGGAGAGCCAGAGGCCGGACGCCAGCAGCCAGGTCGGCAGCGCCAGGGGAGCCGCGTACAGCAGCAGGACGCCCGCCGACGCGAACACCACCAGGCCGCGCAGCGCCTCGCTCTCGGAGTGGGCCGCGAACGGCAGCATCCAGAGGAAGTACCAGGGCTGCACGTTCGGGGAGAACACGATCACGATCAGGAGCAGCGCCCGCAGCGAGTGCTCCACGACGTCCTGCGGCGTCTCGGTGCGCCGCCCGGCGTGGATCACGAACGCCGCCACGCCGGCGACCGAGAGCGTCCAGTAGATGCGATAGGCGCCGAGCGCGGCAGCCGGCCCCGCGAGGCCGGCCGCGTAATACAGCAGGGCGGGCACGCTGTTGAACAGCCGCGTCGCCACGTCGGCTTCCCGGAGCGGGGCGTTGATGGTCAGCAGGAGGCCCGGCGTGACCTGCAACGCGAGACCTGCCAGCGCGGCGCCGGCCAGGCACGCCGCCGCGTAGTACCGGCCGCGCAGCCGCGGCAGCCGCCAGGCCGCGACGAAGAACAGCGCCGGCGCCACGGCCGACTTCACCAGCATCCCGACGAACAGGCTGAACGCAGACCACGTGCCGCGGCGCCGGTACACCAGCGCGACGGCGACAAAGGCGAAGGCGACCATCAACCCGTCGTTGTGGCCCTGGCCCGCCACCTCCCACAGCAGGAGCGGGTTCGCGATCGTCATCACGAGCGCGGCCGGGATTCTCGCCTCCGGCAGCGTGGCCTCGCATGTCCGGTAGGCCGTCACGATCACCAGCCACGCCGTCACCAGGGACAGCAGCTTGTAGAGGAGCAGCGACGGCCAGACGGCCCCGCTGACGGTTGACAGCCAGAAGATAGCCAGGCTGACCGGACCGTAGACGCTGGGACTCTCGACCCAATCGTGCGAGACCAGGGCGCGAAACGGGTCGCCGAGCGGCAGGACTGCCGGCCCCCACCGGCCAGGGTCGAGGCCGAGGTGCATCATCCGCCCGTACGCCAGGTACGAGAACACGTCGTTGGAGGTGAGCGGCAGCGCCAGCGCCGCCACGGCGGCGAGCCCCAGCGACCACGCGAGCACCTGGCGGCGAGCTTCGGCCGGCGGCGGTTCGAACCACAGCCGCAGGTAGGCCCAGCACACGGCAGCCAGCGCCGGCGCCATCAGCACGTGCAGCACGAGGCCGAGGTGCGGGGGCAGCTTCGGCGCGTCGGGTGCCGGCGACCCTGCCCACCACGCTCGAGCCGCAGCGAGGACAGCCAGCCACAGCAGCCCGGCCGCGACCGTCAGCAGTCGGCGCCGCCAACGCCCTGGCGCCGAAATGGCGATGCCCGACACGGTCGAAGAAGCTGACGGACCGGCCATCCCGGCAGAGACGCCGTCGTCCTGACTCCAGGACACAACTTGGGCCACGCTGTCGGGTCTGCAAGGACCGGGCCACGGTTATGGATGAGCCAGGGCTGAAGCCCTGGCCTACACCTGAACGGTCACCGTCGCGCCAG
>JAJXZZ010000065.1 GCA_021779795.1 Acidobacteriota bacterium
GCGTCGCTAATTATCCCCGTTCGCCATCTTCGCGCGTCGAACCAGCTCCTTCTCGCTCGGCTCGGCGCTCGCGAACGAACCGGGCCGGATCTCGCCGGCCGGCGCGTAGGCGCTCATGACGACGCCGGTCGCCGACACCCGTGTGCCGACCAGGCGCAGGGCGCCCGGCTTCGCGCCGGCCCCGAACAGCCGCTTGCCGCGGCCGAGGACGACCGGGAAGGTCCACACGTGGTATTCGTCGATCAGCGACGCAGCCTGCAGCGACTGGATCAGGTTGCCGCTGCCGATGATCTGCAGGTCGAGGCCCGGTTGTGCCTTGAGCGCGGCGATCGCCCCAACCACATCCTCCCCGAGGAGGATCGAATTCTCCCATTGCAGCGTCTTCAGCGTTCTCGAGGCGACGTACTTTCTCGCCGCGTTGAGCGTCCGGGCGACCGGGTTGTCCGCGGGTTGGTAGGGCCAGTACGCCTCGAAGATCTCGTAAGTCTTGCGGCCGAGCACCAGTTCGCGGTCCTTGCCGTCGAAGCCGCTGGCGGAGATATCCACCGCCTCGTCCCAGTAGTGGAACGTCCAGCCGCCGTAGGCAAAGCCGTCCCCGGGGTCCTCTTCGGGCCCCCCGGGGGCCTGCATCACGCCGTCGAGCGACACGAACGTCGAGGCAACCAGCTTTCTCATTGGACGATCCTCTCGCGTGTGCGAAATCGCCGCGGGTGAGCGCCCGGGTTCGGCTTCACCCCCTGGGCTTCACCTTCGCACCAAGGGCCGCCGGGTGCAAGCCGTGATCGGTTGGCCTGACGGCTCTCGAGCGCCTCGATCACATAGTAGTCGCATGGCTCGGGTTGCTCTAGCGAGCACCGCCCAGCCCCGGCGGCGGCGGTGTCCGGCGACGCAAAGAGGCCGTCACGGTTCGTGTCCGGCTCGGTCGCCGTGCAATCGCACGAAAGAGGCCGACTCTCGAAGCCACGGACCGATTGCGTCGAGTTGTTGACGCTGGCGAAACCGCGGAACCAAGGCGTCGCCGGGATCGGATCGGGACGAGCGTCGGCGGGCACATCGGATGTGCGAGTGAGAACCGGGACTCGTTGTCCAGCCGGCGCTCGGCCCACCCATCCGGCGCAGGGGGCACCGGATGGCTCACGTTGCAGGTCTCGCGCGCGGATGGGGCCTCTGGCGAATCGGGCTTGCCGCCACGCGTTTCACGAAGGAACCGGCATCGACCACGTGAATTCCAAGCGGCCCAACGATCGGCTTCAGCCGACGGCGGCTCTTGACTGCACCAGCCGCGGTCGGCTGCAAGCCGTGGTTAGGCCGCGCCCTTCTTGGCTTCGACCCAGCGCATCGTGGGGCGACGCCTTAGCGCCGCGCAGTCGCGTAGGTACGAGTTGATCAGCGTTTGATAAGGAATCGCGGTTTCCGTCGCGAGATCTTTGAAGTATGCGATCGTCGCTTCGTCGAGCCGAATCGTCACCGACCGTTTGAGTCGCTTCGCATACGGGTTCGGTCGCGCACGGCTGAAATCGTATTCCTTCCTCATCGGAACCTCTTCACGTAGCCGGCCCGCTCCGCCTTGCTGGCCTTGCGTGCCGAAATGATCCGTATTGTCTCGGGAGCCGAACGGTAGGCGTGGACAACCACGAGAATCCGCGTGGCGGCGCTCAGGCCCAGCAGCACGAACCTCGCCTCGGCTTCCGAGTGATCGGGGTCGGCGATCACCAGAGCGAGGTCGTCGACAAAGGCAGTCCGCGCCTCTTCGAAGGTCACTCCATGCTTGCGGGCATTTGCCGCCGCTTTCGCCGGGTCCCACTCGAACCGGATCTCGTCCACCGCGATCTCAAGTATGCACGATGTATTTACAAATGGCAACTCGCCGGATTCGACGGCCTAACGCCCGGCTTCAGCCGCGGCGGCCTTTGATTTCTTCGGCCGCCGTCGGCTGCAAGCCGCTGTTAGGCGTCACCCGATCATCGCTAGGAATTGGGCCGGTTCCAGGTGGAACGACGTATCGAGTGGCCCCTGCTTTGAGAACAACTTGGCCCGACGACGGAAATCAAACGCCCTGTACAAATGATACCGTTCGTCCACCTGCCGCGAGACTCGCACCTCGTTGGTCGTCACGAAGAATGGGGCTGAAGCTCCGTACGCCGTCGTCTTCACTTCGATGAACCGTTCTTCGCCAGAGGTCTCGAACGAGAGCACGTCGAAGCCAAGGCCGTCGCCGCGCGTTTCTGAGATGTGCTCGACCTTGGCGGCCAGTCGTTCGCACCCGGCCCGCATGAGCCTGGCGGTCTCAAACCTCAGGACGAATTCTTCACCGGCGGCACCGAGCGATCGGTTTCGTGCCTCGACGGCGAGGTAGTTGACGCGCACGCGGGGCGCCGGCCGTTCTCGGACATGGTCGGACCGATACCTGCGCGCCTCAGGGTCTGGAGCCGGCGGCGGGACCATCGAAGCCAAGATGTCGTCGATGCGAGGGAGCGTCGCCGGCGCCGCCACCTGGGCCTTCACGAGTTGAATCAACGGCTCGCTGCGGTCAAGCCGGTCTGATACGACTTCAAAGAGAAGCTGCTGGTAGTTGCAGAGAGGCTTATAGCCGGGAATGTAGGCAAACCCGAGTTCGATCAACACGGCGCTGATGTTCTGGTGCTTTCGCTCGATCGCACCGTCTGTTCGGCGGTTCAGGAGCCGCGCCAGGCGTCGGCGATGCTCCGACTTGTTGTACGGAACAGCGCGTAGCTCAAGGTCGAGCATGTCGAAGTAATCGGCGACAGTCGCCTCAACTTCTGCACCTGTCCAGTCCTCAGCCATGGTGCTTCTGTCTACGCCTAACGTCGTTTAGGTGGAACGCCGGGTTTGCTCGGTCGAGAAGGCGAAACCGCTCTCGGCCGGCCACCGACGCCAGAGAGATGCGCGCATTCTCCCGCGGTTAGGCGGCCGACGCAAGCCGCTTCACGGCCAGGGCTTGCACGAAATCTGACGTGTTCCAGCCAGGATTCCCGGCTGGCCGCATAACCCCGGTCGGCCGTCGTTATCCGGCGGGCCGGCTAGTGTGCGAAATTCTGCAATCCCGCGGCTCGCCAAGCACCCAACCATTGCCACCTCGCGCAGCACGCGAACCCGCTTGCCGCTTGGAACGTGCTGAATTGCCCGTGGTTGCTGCCTCGGCAACCGGGCGGCGCGGGGTTTGCTCCCCGGAAGGGCAGGTGCGCCCGTGCGCGAGACCGAGGCGTCGCTCCAGCAGTTCGGCGAATACCTGCTCCGGGAACAGCTCGCCCCGGGGCACGTCGCGCCGCACATGGTCCGCTGGGTGCGTCACTTCCTCGCGCGCGACGCCACCGACGAACCGATTGCCGACCAAGCCCGCCGCTTCTGCGACAACCTGGCGCGCTCGGGCACCGTTGCCGACTGGCAGGTCCGTCAGGCCGAGCAGGCCCTGCGCCTCTACTTCGTCTCCTTCCTCGAACGCGCCGACTGGCGCCTGCGCCCGCCGGCCGGCATTGTCGACAAGGACGGCCGCGTCGACCCGCCCCGGGTGCTCGACGAGATGCGCCGCAGGCTGAGAACCCGCCACTACGCCCTGCGCACCGAGTCGGCGTACGTCGACTGGGCCGGCCGGTTCCTCGCCGCCCTGGCCGAACGCCAGGCCGCGCCACGGCCCCGCATCGAGGCGTCGTCGGTCCGCGACTACCTCACCCACCTCGCCGTGCGGCGCCGCGTCTCGGCAAGCACGCAGAACCAGGCGTTCTGCGCCCTGCTCTTCCTGTGCCGCAACGTCCTCGGCATCGATGTCGATGGCCTTGGCGACGCCGCGCGCGCCCGCCGGGGAGAGCGGCTCCCGACGGTGATGAGCGTGCCGGAGACGGCCTCGCTGCTTTCCGCGATGCGAGGCACGCCCAGGCTGATGGCTTCCCTCATCTACGGCGGCGGGCTGCGCGTGTCGGAGTGCTGCGAACTCCGCGTCAAGGACCTCGACTTCGACCAGGGCCTCGTGCTCGTGCGAAACGGCAAGGGCGACAAGGACCGCGCCACACTCCTCGCCGACGGCTGCCGCGACGATCTGAGGGCCCAACTCGCCGCGTCCGAGCGCCTCCACCGCGCCGACCGCGCCGCCGGACTGGCCGGCGTGTGGCTTCCCGACGCGATCGAGCGCAAGTACCGCAACGCGGGCCTCGAGTTCGGCTGGTTCTGGGTCTTCCCCAGCGGCTCCCTCTCCACCGACCCGCGCGCCGGCATCGTCCGCCGCCGGGATCCACAAGCCCGTGTCCGTCCATACGCTGCGCCACTGCTTCGCGACGCACCTGCTCCTGAACGGCGTCGACATCCGGCAGATCCAGGAGTACCTCGGCCACGTCAACGTCGAGACGACGATGATCTACACGCACGTCGTGAGGGACTTGCGAAACCGGCCGCGGAGCGCGCTCGACACGCTCCGGGAAGCCGAGGCCTGCCAGGCTCATCGGGGCGTTGGACAATCGGCGTCGTCGCGGAGCAGTCGGAACTGACGCTGAGGAGCCGATTACCCTCGTCGCCGTCTTTGTGGGGCGGACGGTCGTTCAGTCGCCAGCCGGCCCACCGAGCACTGCGGCGATCGCGGCGACCGTGTTCCAGTTCCGCGTCGTCACCGGCACGCCCAGGATCCGGTCCATCGCGCCGAGGTAGCCGATAGTCTTCATGTGGCGCCGGTAGTGGCCGACGACGAACCGGCCCTCGCGCGCGAGGATCTGCGCGAGCCAGCAGCCGGCCGGAACGTCCGGTGGCTCCCGACGTTGACGCCCCTCAGCAGCACGACCAGCGCCATCGGCTCGACCCTCCGGCCGCCGTCACTTGCACGGCGTGTCGTCCGGCACCACCACGAAATCGTGCAGCAGGAGAATCGGCACCGGGTGCGGCCACCTCTCGTAGCCCGGCACCGACCGGTGCAGCGGACGGACCGACGTCCGCCGCGGACCACGGTCCGGGCCGAGCACCATGACCCGGCAGGAGGGGGCATTCTGGCGCGGCGGCGCCGTCTCCCTACGACCCGAGCGCGTAGCGGGCGGCTTCCTCGGCGTGGATGACCGCGGTGTCGAAGAGCGGGATCTGGACGTCCCTCGGTCGGAGCAGCAGGCCGATCTCCGTGCAGCCCAGGATCACGCCCTCGACGCCCTGCGCGAGGAGGCCGCCCACGATCCGGCGATACGCCGCCCGCGACTCGTCGAGAATCCTGCCGCAGCAGAGTTCGTCGTAAATGACGCGATGGACGACGTCCCGGGCCTCGCCGGGCGGGACGACGACCTCCAGCCCGTACTTGCTCTCCAGCCGTCCCCGGTAGAAATCCTCTTCCATCGTGAACCGGGTGCCGAGGAGCCCGACGCGTCCAATGCCCGCGGCCTTCACGCGGCCGGCCGTCGCGTCCGCGATGTGCAGCAGCGGAATGCCGACGGCCTCCTCGATCCGGCCGGCGACCTTGTGCATCGTGTTCGTGCACAGCACCAGGAACTCGGCGCCGCCGCGCTCGAGCGACCTGGCGCCCGCGGCGAGCATGTCGCCGGCCTCCGTCCATCGGCCGCCGCTCTGGCAGGCCTCCACCTCGTGGAAGTCGACGCTGTAGAGGAGCAGCTTCGCCGAATGGAGCCCGCCCAGCCGATCGCGTACAACCCGGTTGACGGTCTGGTAGTAAGGGATGGTGGATTCCCAGCTCATGCCGCCCAGCAGGCCGATTGTCTTCACCCCGCGTGACCTCCAGAAGTCCGCCGGGCTTCGGCGCCCCGGCCGGGCCGGTGTCGCCTGGTTTCAAGGCTGAAGCTGCTCGAGCAAGCCTCGCCCTCCCGGAGAACGACGTCTCAGCGTCGGCGCCCGACCTCTCCGCGCCAGCCCCCGATTACACCCCGTATTTCTCGATAATCCCCTTCTTGTCCAGCCCGAGGATGCCGTACTTCGCGCCCACCTTCTTGAACGCCTCGAGCGCGTCCTTCAGCATCGGGACGTCGTGGTCGGCCGACATCTGCGTCCGGATCCGCGCCTGCCCGGCCGCCACCACCGGGAAGAAGAACCCGATGACGTAGACGCCCTCCTGGAACAGGTCCCGCGCGATGTCCTGGCTCAGCTTCGCGTTGAAGAGCATGATCGGCACGATCGGGCTCGCGCCCTCCTTGATGACGAACCCGGCCTCGGGCACCGCCTGCCGCCAGAACTTCTGGTTCTCCTCGAGCCGGTCGCGCCGCTCGGTGCTGCCGCTCAGGATGTCGAGCACCTTGATCGCCGCGGCCGCGATCGGCGGCGGCACGGCGTTGCTGAACAGGTAGGGCCGCGCCTTCTGCCGGCACAGCTCGACGATCTCCTTCCGCCCCGACACGCAGCCGCCGCTCGCCCCGCCGAGCGCCTTGCCGAGCGTCGTCGTGAGGATGTCGATCTTGCCGACCACGCCGAAGTGCTCGTGCGTGCCGCGCCCGGTCTTGCCCATGAACCCGCTCGCGTGGCTGTCGTCCACGAACACCAGCGCGTCGTACTTCTCGGCGAGCGCGCAGATCTCGTCGAGCGGCGCGAGGTCGCCGTCCATGCTGAACACGCCGTCGGTGATGATGAGCCGCACGCGCTTGTCCTGGTGCTCCTGGAGCTTCTGCTCGAGGTGCTTCATGTCGGCGTGCTTGTAGGTGTCCTGCATCGCCTTGCACAGCCGCATCCCGTCCACGATGCTCGCGTGCACCAGGCGGTCGGCGATCATCACGTCCTGGTCGTTGAGCACCGCCTCGAACACGCCGCCGTTGGCGTCCATGCAGCTCGGGAAGAGGATCGTGTCCTCGGTGCCGAGAAACGCGGTCAGTTTCCGCTCGAGCTCGCGGTGGATGTCCTGCGTGCCGCAGATGAACCGCACGCTCGACATCCCGTAGCCGCGCTCGTCGAGGCCGCGGTGCGCGGCCGCCACCACCTCGGGGTGCGAGGAGAGGCCGAGGTAGTTGTTCGAGCACAGGTTCACCACGCGCCTGGGCGGCTCGCCGGCCGGGAACTCGACCGAGATGCCCGCCGCCTGGGGCGAGTGGATGAACCGCTCCTGCTTGAAGATCCCCTTCTCGCGGATCCCGTCGAGCTCGGCCCGGTAGGCCTCCTGCACGCTTGCTGGATACGCCATAAGTTCCTCTCCGCTATCAGCCTTCGAGAACCACGCTGGCCGCCGCGACCTCCCGCGTCGTCGCCAGCGCCAGATGCACCCGGCACACGCCCTGGCGCGCCGCCTCGGCGGCCACCTCGCCGCGGAGCACCAGCGTCACCGCGCCGCGCGAGCGACCCGGCACCACCTCCATGTCCTTCCAGGACATCCGGCCGACCAGCCCGGTGCCGAGCGCCTTGAGCGCCGCCTCGCGGGCGGCGAACCGCGCCGAGAGGTGCTCGGCCGGCCGGCGCTGCCGCGCGCACCAGGCGCGCTCCGCCTCGGAGAACAGGCCGGCGACGAACCCCTCGTCGTGGCGGGAGGCGACGCGCGAGAACCGCGCGACATCGACGAGGTCGAACCCGGTGCCAAGAATCACGGCCGGCTCGGCGGGGGCCCGGGCCACGGCGGCCCGGAAGAAGAAGACACGAGCGATCGGCGGCAGTCTAGCATACACTGCTCCGAGAGCCCCCGGCGCGGCGCCGGGCCCGCCCCCGCGCGGAACCAGGCCGGCGGCGCCCTCGTCTCTTACGGTGTCAGGGCGAAGCCTGCCATGCGCGCGAGAAAACGCCGCCTCACCGACAACGCCCGCGCCTTCCTCGACGCGTACACCAACGGGTTGAAGCGCGAGGACGTGCAGCGGCTCTTCACCCGCGACACCCGCGAGGCCTACCGGTTCTTCGCCCGCCACTTCGACGAAAAGGAACTGGCGGCCCTGCCCCGGCGCAAGCGGTGGCGGGCGCGGGCCCGCCTGTTCTTCTGGGCCTTCACCCTCCGTCTCTCGCCCGCCCGGCGCCTGCTCTACGGCGTGGCGCTGGTGCTCTGCCTGATCGGGTTCCTCGAACTGTTCCGCGGCTTCGGCGGGTCGTTCCCCATCCCCACCTGGGCGCAGGGCAGCGGCAAGCTGTTCCTCGGCGTCCTGGCGCTGAATCTGCTGGTCCTGCTCGAGGTGGCCGACCGGCTCTCGCTCAAGAACGACCTCGAGATCGCGCGGGAAATCCAGTACGCGATGCTGCCGCAGGCCGCCTACGACTCCCCCGTCCTCGAGGCGTTCGGCCTGACGCGCCCGGCCAACACGGTCGGCGGCGACTTCTACGACGTCCTGCCGCTCCCCGACGGCCGCGTCATCGTCACGCTCGGCGACGTGGCCGGCAAGGGGAGCCCGGCGGCCCTGCTGATGGCCCTGCTGCTGGCGATGTTCCGGACGCTGGTCGACGAGGGGCTCGAGGCGGCGGCGCTGGCCGAACGGCTCAACGTGCAGGTGTCGCGCCACGCCCCCGCCTCCCGCTTCATCACCCTGTTCTTCGCCACCTGCGACCCGGCGACGGGCCGCACGGTGTACGTGAACGCCGGGCACATGCCAGGCCTGCTCTGCCGCCGCGACGGCACGATCGAGCGCCTGTCGGGCGGCGGGATTGCGCTCGGGATGTTCGACCGCTCCAAGTACGAGGCGCACGAGACGGTGATCGAGCCCGGGGAGACGCTGGTGCTCTACAGCGACGGCGTCACCGAGGCGGAGAACCACAAGGGGGTGGCGTTCGAGGAGTCCGGCCTCGAGCGTGTCATCACCGCCCGCGCGCAGGCGTCGCCCCGCGAACTGGCGGCCGAGATCGTCAGGGTCGTCGAGGCTCACGCGCAGGAGACCTACCTGGCCGACGACCTGACGGTGCTCGTGGTGAGGAGGAAAGCGGTGTCATGACCCGCCTGCTGGCGGTCCTCGCGCTGGCGGCGTGCCTCGGCGGCGCCCCCGCCGCGCAGCCGAAGCCGGCAGCCGACCCCGCGGCCGCGCTGCTGGCAAGGCTCGAGCAGGTGCTGCGCGAGGGTTCGCCGGACGCCTATCTCGAACTGCTCACCCCCGGCGCCGACAGGCCGGCGGCCGCCGAGTTCGCGCGCGAGGTCGTCCTTCACGGCGTCACGCGCGCGGCCGTGAAGGAGCGCGACCGGGCCGGCCTTCCCGGCGTCGCGCCGGGGGACGGCGCTCGCCTGCTCGTCGAGGCGCTGCTCGAATCGGGCGGCCAGGCCCGCGTGCTCACGCTGCAGCTCGACGTCGGCCGGACGGGGCCCGGAGCCGACGCGCCCTGGGGGATCGCCTCGCAGAAGCTGGTGGGCACGTTCCAGGGCCTCTACCGGCTCACGCTCGATCCGGAGCGGCAGGTGGCCGTGCGGGACCTGGTCGTCACGGCCGATGACCTGAAGCTCGTGGTGCCCGAGGGCTCCCTGTTCTTCGCCCGGGCCGAGGGCGGCCCCACGGCCGTCGTCATCCTGGGGCGAGGGGAGATGACGTTCTCGCCGGCGCCGGCCGCCGAGCGCTCCCAGATGCGCGTGTTCGCCGGCAGCGACGTCCTCCAGACGCCGTTCGACGGGGCGCTCGTGCGCATCAACCCGGGCGACTTCGCGTCGCACGTCACGGCGCGCGAGATGGTCGAGCGCCCGCCCGAGGCGCGCGAGTTCAAGCGCGCCGACGACCTCTTCCGGCAGGAGGTGGCGAAGTCGTTCAGCCTCGACCTCGGCGACCTGAGCTCCGACACCTGGTACGTGCTGCCTTCGGCCGGCGACTTCCTCGCCGAGGTCCGCACCCGCCGCTTCGACACGCTCACCTACTCCCGCGTGGGCAGCCAGATCGAGGACATCTCGCTGTTCGACCGGAAGAAGCGGCGCAACCTCTCGGTCTACTCGTCCGCGGCCCACCTCGAACGATACGGCCGCTTCTACAGCGACGACGAGACGATCGACTACCGCGTCGCCTCCTACGGCGTGGACGTCCGCTACGACCCGGAGTCGCGCGTGTTCCAGGGGCTGACCAGCCTGGCCATCCAGGTCGTCGCGCCGTCGCTCGGCACCCTCACGATCCGCCTGGCCGACCCGCTGGCGGTGCGGGCGGTCGTGTCTCCGGAGTTCGGCCGCCTGATGAGCATGCGGGTCCGGGGGCAGAACAGCGTCATCGTCAGCCTGCCGGGAATCGTGCCCAAGGGAACGGTCCTGCACCTGCTGGTCAGCTACGCGGGCGCGCTCGACCCGCAACCGGTCGATCGGGAGGCCGTGACGCAGGAGGTCCGCCGCGGGATCCTGGCCCAGGAAGAAGAGGAGATCCCGCTCGAGGAGAGCGACCTCTACAGCAACCGCAGCTACTGGTACGCGCAGGCGCAGACGCTCGGCTACGCGCCCGCCACCATCACCGTCACGGTGCCGGAGCCCTGGAGCATCGTGGCCAGCGGCGAGCTGGTGTCGGTGGTGCCGGCGCCCGGGCCGGTGCAGAAGAAGGCGCGGCTCCGCCAGTTCTCGTTCCGGGCCGCGCAGCCGGTGCGCTACCTGTCGTTCCTCGCGGCGAAGCTGGCGCCCGCGCGCACCGAGCGCCTGTCGCTCAAGACGGCCGAAGCGGCTACCCGGCTGCCGCGCGCGGGGGGCGTCTACTACGACGACGTGGACCTGGCCGTCAGGACGAACCCGCGGCAGCACTCGCGCAGCCGGGAGTTGCTGAAGACGACGGCCGACATCGTGCGATACTACACGTCGCTCATCGGCGACTTCCCCTACCACGCCCTGACCGTCGCCGCCGTCGAGCGGCGCCTGCCGGGCGGGCACAGCCCGCCCTACATGACCGTGCTCGCCACGCCGGGACCGAAGTCGAACGTGACCTGGGGCGACGACCCCGCCGTCCTCCCGGACTTCCCCGACTACTTCATCGCCCACGAGGTGGCGCACCAGTGGTGGGGGCAGGCGGTCGGCTGGAAGAACTACCACGAGCAGTGGCTGAGCGAGGCGTTCGCCCAGTACTTCGCCGCGCTCTACGCGGAGCACTCGCGCGGCGCCGGCCTGTTCGACCAGGTCATCCGCCGCATGCAGAACTGGGCGGTCGCCGAGTCCAACCAGGGCCCGGTTTACC
>JAJXZZ010000477.1 GCA_021779795.1 Acidobacteriota bacterium
ACTCGGCGTCGGGCCCGGTGACGGGCACGTCCTGGAAGAACGTGCCCGACTCCCCCGCCGGCTCGAGCTTCCACTCGCGCAGTTTCGCCGCGGCCCAGTCGGCCGCCCTGTCGTAGCCGGGCGTGAAGAGGCGCCGCCCCTGGAACTCGGGCGACGCCAGCGTCGCCACGTCGCGCTGCGCGGCCGCGCCGTCCACCCTCGCCGTGACCGTCTGCGCCGGGGCCGCCGCGGCCAGCGTCATCGACGCCGCCAGCAGCGCCAGGATCCGGGTTCTCATCGCCCATACCTCCGCGCCCGGAATGATACACTTTCCGCGAATGCCGACAGGCCCCGAACCCGCCCAGCCCGGCCGCGGCCCCGCCGTCGTCCGCACCGTGTGTCCCCGCAACTGCTACTGCACGTGCGGCATGGTCGTGACGCTCGAGCAGGGGCGGATCACGCGCATCGAGGGGGACCCCGAGAACCCGGCCACCGCGGGGCACGTCTGCCTGAAGGGAATCAGCTACGCGCGGCGGGTGGCGACCCTTCGACAGGCTCAGGGTCGTCCCGGGCACGGTCGAGGGGCGACGGGCGATCGGCTGCTGCACCCGCTGAAGCGGCGGCCCGACGGATCGTTCGCGCGCGTCGCCTGGGACGAGGCGCTGTCGGACATCGCCGCGCGGCTGGGGCGCGTGCGCGCCGAACTCGGCCCCGAGTCGGTGCTCTACTACGACGCCTCGGGCAGCCACGGCGCGCTCGGCCGCCTGGCGATGGCGTTCTGGCGCCAGTTCGGCGGCTGTTCGATCACGTACGGCGACCTCTGCTGGCCCGCGGGGCTCGAAGCGACGCGGCTCACCTACGGCGCGAACCTGCACAGCCACCCGCGGCACACCGTCGAGAGCCGCTTCATCCTGCTGTGGGGCCATAACCCGGCCGAGACCAACGTCCACCAGATGCGGTGGGTCCTCGAGGCGCAGCGCCGCGGGGCGGTCGTGGCGCTGGTCGATCCGCGCAGCACCGACACCTCGGACGCGGCCGACATCCACCTGCAGCCGCGCCCCGGCACCGACGCCGCGCTCGCGCTCGGCATGGCCCGCGTCATCGTGGACGACGGGCTGCACGACGCCGCCTTCCTGCGCGACCACGCCGCCGGCGTGGAGCGGTACCTCGAGCGCCTGCGCGACTACCCGCTCGGGCGCGTCGCCGACATCACCGGCCTCCGCGAGCACGACATCGTCCGGCTCGCGGTGGAGTACGCGCGCCGCAGGCCGGCGCTGCTCGTGGCCGGCTTCGGCCTCCAGCGCCACCATCACGCGGGCCAGGCGATGCGGGCGGTCGCGCTGCTGGCGGCGCTCACCGGCAACCTCGGCGTGCCGGGCGCAGGCTGGCAGTACGCCAACCTGAACAGCCACTGCCTGGCCGACCCGCCGCTGCCGCCCGAGCCGCCGCGCATGCGCCGCGCGGCGCCGGTTTCGCGCCTCGGCCCCGCCCTGGCCGAACTCGACGGGCCGCCCGTCGCGGCCGCGTGGATCGAAAAGGGAAACCCCGCGAGCCAGAACCCGCGGTCGGACCTGGTGCGGCGCCACCTCGAGCGGCTCGACCTGGTGGTGGTCGTCGATCAGTTCATGACCGACACGGCGCGGCTCGCGCACTACGTCCTGCCGGCCAAGACGATGTTCGAGGAAGAGGACCTCGTCACCGCGTACTGGCACCCCTACCTCCAACTGCGCGCGAAGGTGTGGGACCCGCCGGGCGAGGTCAAGACCGAGACGGAGATCTGGCGGCTGCTCTCGGAGCGGATGGGGTTCGACACGCGGTACTTCCCGCGAGGCGACGCCGAAACGCGGGAGTTGCTGCGGCGGATGCTCGAGCCGGCGGCGCCGGGGTCGGCCGACGCAGGCAGCCCTGAAGGGCCGCCCTACGAGGGGTCGGCCGACGCAGGCAGCGGCGAGGCCGGCCGGTCCTTCAGGACCGGCGAGGATCTGTTCGACCGTCTCTTCCGCGCGCCCGTCGATCCGACGGGCCGCGGCGACGTCGCCTTTGCCGACCTCCGCTTCCCGACGCCGTCGGGGAAGATCGAATTCGCCTCCGAGGAGGCCGCACGACTGTGGGGCGTGGACCCGGTGCCCGACTACGTCCCGCTGCCCGAAGGGCACGACTCGCCGGCGGCGAGGCGGTTCCCGCTGCAACTGCTCTCGTGCAAGACGCGCGACCGGATCCACTCGCAGTTCGGCAACCTGGACTGGGTGCGCGAGGTCGAGCGGCCGCACCGGCTCGACATCCACCCGGCCGACGCCGGGCCGCGCGGGCTGCGCGAGGGCGACACCGCCGTCATCTGGAACGACCGCGGGCGCGTCACGCTCGAGGTTCGGATCGACGAGGGGCTGCGCCCCGGCGTCGTCCACGTGCTCGAAGGGCGCTGCCACGAGGGAGACCCGGACATCAACCTGCTGACCGACGCCGGGGTGACCGACCTCAACCACGGGGCGACGTTCTACGAGTGCCTGGTCGAGGCGGCGCGCGCCGACGGGAAGACAGGGACGAGGGACGAGGACATCGCGCGATCGGGCGATCGGGCGAAGTACGAAGTGAGAAGTGCGAAG
>JAJXZZ010000478.1 GCA_021779795.1 Acidobacteriota bacterium
CGGCGCTCGCTTCCGGCGCGTGTCCCGGGGGCCGCGTTGCAGGGACTATCAGACCGCTCCCGGCTTCGGGATCCCTGAGAGCGACCGCCCCAGGCCCCACCCTTGCGATTTCTTCACCCCATCGCGGCCGGGGCTGAACCGGCCGTCCGTTGGCAGGCCGGTGCGGGACCCGTTCTCGCAAACCGGCGTACCGTGCGGCACATGACCCGGATCGTCGTCTACACGGGCAAGGGTGGCGTGGGCAAGACCAGCGTCGCCGCCGCCACCGCGCTCCTGGCCGCCGAGCGCGGCTACCGCACCATCGTGCTGTCCACCGACGCGGCCCACAGCCTCGGGGACTCCTTCGACCGCAGGCTCGGGCCCGAGCCCACCGTGATCGCGCCCAACCTCTGGGGCCAGGAGTCGGAGGTCTTCCACAACATCGACAAGTACTGGGGCACCATCCAGGACTACGTCTCGAGCCTGCTGCGCTGGCGCGGCCTGGACGACGTGCTGGCCGAGGAGATGAGCGTCCTGCCCGGCATGGACGAGCTGGCGAGCCTGCTCTGGATCGCCGAGCACCACGACTCGGGCAACTACGACCTGATCGTGGTGGACGCCGCGCCGACGGGCGAGACGCTGCGGCTGCTCTCGCTGCCGGAGGCCGGCCGCTGGTGGCTGGACCGCATCTACCCGATCCAGCGCAAGATCGCGTCGGTCACGTCGCCCATCATCGGGCGCATGACCGGCATGCCCACCCCCAAGCCGGAGGTCTACAACGCCGGCGAGGCGCTGTTCGGCAAGCTCGAGCACATGCACGACCTGCTCGCGGACCCCGAGCTGACCTCGGTGCGCATCGTGCTCAATCTC
This sequence comes from Acidobacteriota bacterium, assembly GCA_021779795.1. GTDB lineage: Bacteria > Acidobacteriota > Vicinamibacteria > Vicinamibacterales > Fen-181 > FEN-299. Next base: position 850 of record JAJXZZ010000478.1, read on the forward strand.
GAGCGCATGGTCATCAAGGAGGCCCAGCGCTCGTTCACGTACTTCCACCTGTACGGCTACCCGACCGACCTCGTGGTGTGCAACCGGGTGCTGCCGGCCGACTCCGGCGCGTACTTCGGTGCCTGGCGCGAGACCCAGCAGCGATACCGCCCGCTGGTCGAGGAGTCGTTCGCGCCGGTCCCCGTCCGCGACGCGCCATTCTTCGACGAGGAGGTCGTGGGCGACCGGATGCTCCGGACCCTGGGGCGGGCCGTCTTCGGCGAGGCCGACCCGGCGGGTTTCTTCTACCGCGGCCGCCCGTACACCGTGCGCCGCGAGGGCGAGCGCTTCGTCCTGGAGCTGGAGCTGCCGTTCACCTCCAAGGAGGAGGTGCACCTCAACCGCTTCGGCGACGAGCTGGTCATCGCGGTCGGCTCGTGGCGGCGGAACCTCATCCTGCCGCGCGTGCTGGTGGACGCCGAGACGATCGGCGGCGGGTTCCGCGACGACAGACTGCGGATCGAGTTCGCGGCGGCCGGCGCGGCCGTCGCCGGGCAGAAGGGAGCCAAGTGACGATGGCCGGAACCGATCGCGAGGCCGAGCTGACGGCACGCCTCGCAGCGCTCGAGGAGCGGCTGGCCGAGGTCGCCGCGCAGGCGGCCGCCGCCGAGGCGCGCGCCCGTGCCGCCGAATCCCGGGCGACGGGCAGCCCGATGGAGGCGCTGGAGGCCGTCATGGGCATGGTGCTGCCGGCCGAGGTGCGCGGGCACCTGCGCGCCGCCCGCAAGGAGCGGCTGCTGGCGGCGAGGGCGATGGTCGACACGCTGATCGAGCGGACCGACCGAGCGCCCGGCGAGCCCAAGCGCCGCCGCCACGAATCGATCCCGCTCGAGGAGGCCTAGCGGGAGCGCGAGTCGCTCAGGCCGGCGGGCTCGTCGGTAGCCCGCCCGGCAGCGGCCCGCCAGGTCGCGAATCGCGGCGAGGGCGCAGGGCGGCAGCCGACGTATCGTGGCGCCATGCCCGACGCCCCTGTCCCCTTCGCGCTGGCCGGCATCGGCTGGCGCGCGTCGTTCTTCCTCCGCGTGGCCGCCGCACTGCCGGATCGCCTGCGCCTGACCGGCGTCCTGGCGCGAGACCCGGAACGGGCACGCGCGGTTCTCGGCCCCGGCACCGCGGTCCGCCTCGACCTGGACGAGCTCCTGCGCGACCGGCCCCGCTTCGTGGTCACGGCGGTCCCCTGGCCCGTGACGCCGGGGCTCGTGCGCGAATTGGCGGGACGCGGAGTCCCGGTCCTCGCCGAGACCCCGCCCGCCCCGGACCTCGCGGGACTGGACGCGATCGTGGACCTGGCTCGCCGACCGCCGGTGCCGATCGAGGTGGCCGAGCAGTACCACCTGCAGCCGCTCCACGCCGCCCGGCTGGCGGTGGTGGCGTCGGGCGCGCTCGGGACCGTGTCGGAGGCGCAGGTCTCGGCGGCGCACGACTACCACGGCATCGATCTGCTCCGGCGGTACCTGGGCGTGGGCCTCGGCCCGGCGCGCATCCGGGCCCGGCGCTTCAGCGCGCCCATCGTGGCAGGACCGGACCGCGGCGGCCCGCCCGCCGAGGAGCGCCTCGCCACTTCCGAGCAGACGCTCGCCTGGCTGGACTTCGACGGTCGGCTCGGCGTGTACGACTTCACCGGCGACCAGTACTTCTCGTGGATCCGCGCCCCGCGGGTGCTCGTCCGGGGCGAGCGCGGCGAGATCGGCG
>JAJXZZ010000066.1 GCA_021779795.1 Acidobacteriota bacterium
CGCGCTGCCCAGCACCCACGCCACGACGACGGCCGCGGCGAGCGCGCCCGCCGTCCGGCGGCGGCCGATCCCGGCGATTCGCGGCTGGGAGGTCGAGGGTGGTGCGGTCGGGGTGCGGGTCAAGCGATCACGACACTTTCCGGTCGAGCACGCGTTCGACGATTGCCTCGCCGAGAGCATCCGCCTCCTTCTCGAGCTGCGCCCGCGCCGCGGCCGCCTGCGCCTTCAGGCGCGCGCCCGCGTCGGCCACCTGCGCGTCCACGTCCTGGCGCGTCTGGGCCATCAGGGCGGCGCGCCGCTCGTTGGCCAGACGACGGTTCTCGTCCATCTCGCGGTACACCTCGGCCTGCGCGGCCTTGGTGCGGCGCTCGAACTCCGCGGTCGCCTCGCGCGCCCGCGCCGCGGCCGCCTGCGCCGTCTCCTGCGCGGCGCGGATCGCACTCTCCCGCTCGCGCATGATGCGCGTGAGCGGGCGGAACAGCCCGCGGTCGAGCACCAGCGTCACCAGCAGGACGATGAGGATGACCCAGAAGACGGCAAGACCCGGGAGCACCTGCGAACACCTCCAACCGCGGGGCCGCCGTGGCCGCGCCGCGGGATCACCAGGAGCCGACGAGAGGCAAACAATGGAAAAACATCAATTTATACCACGAGCGGCCGTGGGATTGGAACAGGCGGGACGACCGTCTCGCGGCGGGCGGGTCGGGACGTGCGGCGGAGTCCGGCCGACGGTGACGGCTGCGCCGGAGCCGGCGCGGTGACCGCGACGGGCCGGCCGCCGTCTCCGAGGACGATCAGCCCAACTCGATGGCGGCGCCGGTGAACGGCCGCGCGTCGCCGATCCGCGCCGCCGCGACGCGCGACGCCGCGAAGGCCGCGGCCGCCTCCTCCGCGCGCGCGGCGTCGATCGCCAGCAGCAGGCCGCCGGAGGTCTGCGGGTCGAACAGCAGCGCGAGCAGCGCGGGATCGACGCCGCCCGCCCCGCGGACGCCGGCCTCGAAGTGATCCTTGTTGGTTCGCAGCCCTCCCGACCGGTTCGAGGCCAGGTCGAGCGCGCCCGGGATGAGCGGCACGGCCCGCGGGTCGATCCGGAGCGTGACGCCGCTGGCCTGCGCCAGCTCGCTGGCGTGGCCGATGAGGCCGAAGCCGGTGATGTCGGTGCACGCGTGGACGGCCCCCCGCGGCAGCGCCAGCATCGCCTCCGCGGCCGCCCGGTTCAGCTCGACCATCGTCTCGACGGCGGCGTCGGCGGTCGCCGCGGGGGCGCGGCCGAACTTGACGGCCGTGGCGATGACGCCCGTGCCGATCGGCTTGGTGAGGAACAGCGCGTCGCCGGGGCGGGCGCCGGCGTTGGTCCACACGGCGTCGGGCGCGACCACGCCGGTGACCGCGTAGCCGAACTTCACCTCGCGGTCCTGCACCGTGTGGCCGCCGAGCAGCGCCACGCCGGCCTCGTTCAGCTTGTGCAGGCCGCCGAGGAAGATCTCGCGGATCGTCGCCTCGTCCACCTCGTTCTTGGGGAAGCCGGCGACGGCGAGGGCGGTCAGCGGCCGGCCGCCCATCGCGTAGACGTCGCTGAGGGCGTTGGCGGCGGCGATGGCGCCGTAGGTGGCCGGGTCGTCGACGACGGGGGTGAAGAAGTCGACGGTCTGCACGAGCGCGGACGACTCGTCCCACCGGTACACACCGGCATCGTCCGCGGTCCTGAAGTCGACGAGGACGCGGTCGTCGTGCTGCGCCGGAATGTGGCCCAGGACCTGGGCGAGCTCGCCCGCGGCGAGTTTGCTCGCTCAACCCGAGCAGCTGGTCATCTCGGTCAGTCGCTTCTTCATGGCTCTCATCTCGAAGGGCTCAGGACTCAAGGCTCAGGGCCTGCCCGCCGGAATGACCGATAGGCCAGCATAATGACCACGCGGTCATTAAAATGACCCGCGCGTCTTTCCTCGACCCTCCTCGACCATCCTCTCCAAGTCGGCCCGCTTCCCGCAACTCCCGCCCCTTCACCGTCGCTCTCGACTTCTCATCGTCGGTCTCGGCTTCTCATCGTCAGCCTCGACTCTTCTGCGTCAGTTCAGATCACCTGCCCGTAATCGCCTCGTAAATCCTCTGCAGGTCGTCCTCCGACTTGAACTCGATTTCGACCCGCCCGCCGCGGCGGCCGCGGACGATGTGGACGGGGGAGCCCAGGGCCATGCGGAGTTCCTGCTCGGCGGCGCGCGTGTGAACGTCTGTGGCGGGTGCCGGGCGCGCGGGCGGCGGGGAGATCATCCGCTTGACGAGGGCCTCGGTCTGGCGGACCGACAGTTTGTGCGCGACGACCCTGGCGCCGGCCTTGGCGATGGCGCCCTCGGTGTCGAGGCCGAGCAGGGCGCGGGCGTGGCCCATCGAGAGGGCGCCCGAAGCGACCTGCTCGCGCATGGTCAGCGGCAGCCGGAGCAGGCGCAGCGTGTTGGCGACCGACGACCGGTCCTTCCCCACCGCCTCGGCGATCCGTTCCTGTGTGAAGTCGAACTCGTCGGCCAAGCGCTTGTAGGCCAGGGCCTCTTCGATCGGGTTGAGGTCGCGGCGCTGGATGTTCTCGATGAGCGCCATTTGCAGGAGGTCGCTGTCCCGGCCGGCCGGCAGGTCCTTGACGATGACCGGGACCTTGAGGAGGCCGGCGTGCTGGGCGGCGCGCCAGCGGCGCTCGCCGGCGATGATCTGGAACCCGTTGCCGTCGCGCCGGACGAGGATCGGCTGGATGATGCCGTTCGATCGGACCGAGCGGGCGAGCTCCTCGATGTCGGCCTGGTCGACGTGGGTGCGCGGCTGGAACCGGCTGGGGGCGAGGCGATCGACGTCCACGTCGAGGACGGCGTTGGCCGGTTCCGGCGGGCTGTCGGGGATGAGGGCGCTGAGGCCCTTGCCGAGCGCGGGGCGCTTGTCTGCCATGGGCGTTCTCGCTTCCAGTTTCTACACGACCGGACCGTGGGGCTGCGGTGAATTTCTGCGCGCATGGCGTTCGAGGAACTCCCGGGCCAGCGCCAGGTACGCCTCGGAGCCCCTCGATTTCACGTCGTAAAGCACGACCGGGACGCCGTGGCTGGGGGCCTCGCCGAGCCTGATGTTGCGCGGGATGACCGTGTCGAACGTCTTCTCCTTGAAAAACTGTCGCACTTCTTGTGCCACCTGCTGCCCGAGGTTCGTGCGCTCGTCGTACATCGTGAGGAGCACGCCCTCGATGTCGAGCGACGGGTTGAGGGCCGCGCGCACGCGACGCATGGTGGAGACGAGATCCGCGAGCCCCTCGAGGGCGAAGTATTCGCAGTGCAGGGGGATCAGCACGGAATCGGCGGCCACGAGCGCGTTCAGCGTCAGCAGGCCGAGCGACGGAGGGCAGTCGATGAAGACGTAGTCGAACCGGTCGGCGAGCGGACGGATCGCGCGGCGCAGGCGCTGTTCGCGCGCGAGGAGGCCGACCATTTCGATTTCGGCGCCGGTCAGGTTGCGGTCGGCCGGGATGACGGACAGCCCGTCGATGGCGGTCGGCCGGACCATGGGCGCGAGGTCGGCGTCGAGGTCTGCCGAGGTGAGCGCGGCGTAGATCGACTGTTCGGGCGCGACCTGGTCGCGCAGGCCGACGCCGCTGGTCAGGTTGGCCTGGGGATCGACGTCCACGAGCAGGACGCGACGCTCGGCGAGTGCGAGTGACGCGGCGAGGTTGATCGCCGTGGTGGTCTTCCCCACCCCGCCCTTCTGGTTCGCGACGGCAATTATCTTCCCCATTTTCAACAACTTACAGCGTTTCTAACGAGCCGTGTCATGGCGCGCGAGCCCAGCTGGGGCGTGGTCGGCGCGAAGGGCCGGCCGGCGGACTCCGAAGCTGGCCATTATTTCAGGATGCGAGCCATTTTGCGAGTGATTTCGACCGATAGGCGGCGACTCGCCGGGAATGTTTCACGTGGAACATGCCGCCAGGCCATGCGCCATGCGACCGTGAACCGAGAACCGAAGGCCGCGCCGCGGCCCGGCAATCCAGCCGGTTGCCGCCGAGGTCAACCATTGCCGGTTGCGGCGAGCGCTTTTGCGCGCAATTTCGTCAGGAATGGAACCGTCGGCGGCGACTGTTCCACGTGGAACACGCCAAACCACCGACTCCTCACCGTCAGGTCCGACTACTGGCCTTCAATTCCGACTACGCGTTTTCGAAGCACGAGCAGCCTGCTCTGTAGCTCTTCGACCAACGTGTGCGTTGCGATGGGCACGAGGAGCGGCGTGAGTGCGGCCGGCAGTTCCGTTCCGGCCGGGCCGCGGAACAGCAGGAACTCCCCTCCCGGCTTGAGAAACGCCTGGAGCCCCAGCAACACCTTCTGCTCGACGCGGACCGCCCGGAGCGTGACGACGTCGAACGCCTCGTGAAATTCCGGGCGTGTCAGCAACATCTCGAACCGCGCGGTCTCGACCCGGAGATCGACGCCGAGCTGGCGGCCCGCCTCTCGAAGGAACGCGCACTTTCGCGTCTTCGCTTCGACCAGCGTGAACGAGACGTCCGGTCTCGCCAGCTTCATGGGAATCGCCGGCGACCCGCCGCCCGACCCGATGTCGATGGCCGCGCCCGCACCCGCCGCAAGATGCCTGGCGGCCACGAGAGGCTCGATGAGCAGCCGATCCACGGCCTTGTCGGGGTCGCGCACCAGGTCGAGCGCCGTCAGGTTGATTTTCGCGTTCCAGGCCGCGAGCAGGCGAAAATAGGCCTCGAGCTGATCGAGCAGGCCGTCCGGCACCTGCACGTCAGCCTTCCTGGCCCGCCTCCGCACCCGATCGGAGAATTCCCTGCTCGTCATCGCGTCTTCTGCCCGCTGAGCCGCCAATTCGCGCGTCGCACACCGCACGTCGCGCGCTGGGCACGCCGCCACTGGCCCTCGCCGTGGTCCGCTGACCGCTGAAGGCAGGGCTGAAGCCCAGCCCTACAGACTATCGGCCGACCACGCGCCTGCCTTTCGGCCCATCTCGGCCCGCCTTCGCCCTTCGGGCTACGGCGGGCAAGCCCTGAGCCCTAAAGCCCGAAGCCTTGAGCCCCAAGCCTCGAGCCTTAAGCCCTAAGCCTCGAGCCTCTCCTGCCCTTGCCCATCCGCCCGCAACCGCCTCAGCCTTTCGACATGAAACCCGATCACCGCCACCGCCGCCGGCGTCACCCCTGGAACCCGCCCGGCCTGCCCCAGCGACTCCGGCCGGACGGCCGACAGCCGCTCCACCGCCTCGCGCGTCAGCCCGGGCAGCCCCTCGTACTCGAACCCGTCTGGAATGAGCCGGTGCTCCTCGCGTTTCGCCCGCTCGGCCGCCGCGCGCTCGCGCTCGATGTAGCCGGCATACTTCACGTCCGCCTCCACCGACGCCACGTCGGTCTCCTCTTCCCCCGGCAGCGCCTCGATGTCCACCTGGCCCGAACCGACGAGGTCGGCCAGGCGCACGTCGGGCTGCTTCAGCAGCCGATCGGCCGAAACGCGCCCGGTTTCCCCCGGGATCCGCACCATGATCGACGACAGCCGCAGGCGGTTCCGCTCGAAGCGCGCGCGCCGCTCGACGAACCGCTCCCACCGCCCCTCGTCCACCAGCCCGGCATCGCGCCCCCGCGGCGTGAGGCGAAGGTCCGCGTTGTCGGTTCGCAGGAGCAGCCGCCGCTCGGCCCGCGACGTGAACATCCTGTACGGCTCCAGGCACCCGTGCGTGACGAGATCGTCCACCATCACGCCAATGTAGGCCTCGTCGCGGCCCAGCACGACCGGCAGCCCGCCCTTGACCGCCAGTGCCGCGTTGAGCCCGGCCAGCAGCCCCTGCCCAGCGGCCTCCTCGTAGCCGCTGGTCCCGTTGATCTGCCCCGCAAGGTAGAGCCCGGGGATCCGCTTGGCTTCGAGCGTCGCCCGAAGCTCGGTCGGCTGGATGAAGTCGTACTCGACGGCGTAGGCCGGCTGGAGCATCGCCGCCCCCTCGAGGCCTGGCAGCGCCCGCAGCATCTCGGCCTGGACCTCTTCGGGCAGGCTCATCGAGAAGCCGTTGACGTAGACCTCGTCGGTGTTGCGCCCTTCGGGCTCGAGCACCAGGTGGTGGCGCTCCCGTTCCGGGAACTTGACCACCTTGTCCTCGATCGACGGGCAGTACCGCGGCCCGACGCCCGAAATTTGGCCGTTGTAGAGCGGCGACCTGCCGATGTTGGCGCGCACCAGTTCGTGCACGGCGGCGTTGGTGTGAAGTTCGTAGCAGGGCACCTGCTCGCGGCTCAGCCTGCCGGTCGAGAACGAGAAGGGGACGATGGGGTCGTCGCCCGTCTGCAGGCGGAAGTGCCCGGCGCGCACGCCCCCGTCGAAGTCGATCGTCCGCCGATCCAGCCGCGGCGGCGTGCCGGTCTTCAGCCTCCCCCACCGGAACCCGAGGCCCTTCAGCGCTTCGGCCAGGTCGCTCACCGCGGCTTCCCCGCGCCTGCCGCCCGGCACCTGTCGCGTACCGATGTGCATCAGGCCGTTCAAGAAGGTCCCCGTCGTCACGACCAGCGCCCGGCAGCCGATCTCTCGACCGTCGCCCAGCCTCAGGCCACGAACCCGCCCGTCCGCGACGACGGGCGCGGCCGCCGGCGCGACGATCCACTCGATCCCCGGCTGACCGTCCAGCGCCGCGCGCACCCACGCCCGGTAGGCCTTCTTGTCGGCTTGCGCCCGCGGCGACCAGACGGCGGGGCCGCGGCTCCGGTTCAGCACCTTGAACTGGATGCCGGTCGCGTCGATCGCCCGGCCCATCAGCCCCCCGAGCGCGTCGATCTCGCGGACCAGGTGCCCCTTGGCCGTCCCCCCGATCGCCGGGTTGCACGGCATCTGCGCGACGGTGTCGCGCGAGAGGGTGCAGAGCCCCACGTGCAGGCCGACCCTCGCGGCCGCCCACGCCGCCTCGCAGCCGGCATGGCCGGCGCCCACGACGATGACATCGAACGATGGATTCATGCCTGCAACGGCGCAGGGGCCGGCATTGGGGCCCCCGGTCACTTGCCCACGCAGAACCGCGAGAAGATCTCGTTCAACAGGTCGTCTGTCGTTCGCTCCCCTGTCACTTCCTGCAGGAGGTCCACGGCCCACTTCAGGTCTGACAGCAGGATCTCGTCGGGCACGCTCCCGGCACGCCCGCCGTCGCCGCCAGCCACTCCACGCAACACTTCTGCCGAACGACCAAGTAAATCTATGTGGCGAACATTGCTTATTATTACAGCCTCAATATCGCCTGTAACACTCAATGCTTTGTCAATTGCCCTAATTAGTTCGTCCGTTCCAGATCCCGTCAGCGCCGACGCCTCCACGACATCGAGCGCACCGCCGGGCCCCGAGGCGACAGCGAGGTCGCCGGGTTCCCAGGCGGCGGGGAGGTCGCTCTTGTTGGCCACGACCACGCGAGGGCTCCCGTTGGCCGCGGCGGCGAGCAGCGCCCGATCGTCCTCGGTCAGCGCGGCCGAACGGTCGAGCACGACCACCGCCACGTCGGCGGCGGCACTCGCCTTCTCCGCCCGCGCCACGCCTTCCCGCTCGACGGGGTCGGCGGTCTTCCTCACGCCGGCCGTGTCCACCAGCGTCACGGTCGCCGCGCCCAGCTGCGCCGCCTCCACGATCACGTCCCGCGTCGTCCCCGGCACCGGCGTGACGATGGCGCGGTCCGCGCCGACCAGCCGGTTGAACAACGTGGACTTCCCCACGTTCGGCCGCCCGACGATCGCGACGACGGCCCCCTCGCGCACCAGCCGCCCGCGCCGCGCGGTGGCGAGCAGCGCGTCGATCCTCGTCACCGCGTCCGCCAGCGCCGCGCGCACCTCCTCGGGCGAGACGAACGCCTGCTCGTCCTCGCCGAAGTCCACCGACGCTTCGAGCGTCGCGATGAGCGCGAACAGCCCGCGCTCGATCTCGCCGATCCGCTCGGCGAGCCCGCCTTGCAGCTGGTCGAGCGCCACGCTCGCCTGCGTCGGCGTCGTGGCGGCGACGAGATCGCCGACCGCCTCGGCGCGCGTCAGGTCGATCCGGCCGTGCAGGAACGCGCGCAGCGTGAATTCGCCCGGGCCCGCCGCGCGCGCGCCGCAGGCCGCGCAAGCGGCCACGACCTCGGCGGCCACGACGGGGCTGCCGTGCACGCTGATCTCGACGACATCCTCTCCGGTGTAGGAAGCCGGGGCGGCGAACCAGGTGACGAGGGCTTCGTCGATCGCGGCGCGCGCGGCAGGCGGGGAAGCGGCGGGGGCGGCGAGGCGCACCAGCGTGGCGCGCCGCGGTTCGAGCGCGGCGGGGGAGTCGAACAGGCGCGCCGCGATCTCGCGGCTGCGCGGGCCGCTCAGGCGCACGACGGCCAGGCCGCCTCGGCCTGCCGGCGTGGCCAGGGCCACGATGGTGTCGTCGGGGGAGAACATCGCCTGCCGCGCGCGCCGCCGGCCGCCCGGCGCGCGACTACTTGCGTTCCCGCTTGGCGGTGATGAGCACGGTCTTCACGGCCGCGTCGCCGATGCTCTCGGTCTCGGCGATCCCCTGCTCGGCCACCGCCATGTGCACGATGCGCCGCTCGTAGGCGTTCAGCGGGCCGAGCTTCTGCTCGAGGCCGGTGCGCTGGGCCTTCTCCGCGAGGAAGAGCGCCATCTGCCGGAGCTCGGCGTCCTTGTCGCGCCGGAAGTCCATGCAGTCCACGACGACGCGCTGGTGGTCGGGGAGCTCGTCGCGGAAGATGACCGACGCGATGTGCTGCAGCGCCTGCAGGCCGTCGGCCTTGTGGCGCAGCAGCAGCTCCCCCTCGTCGCCGGTGAGATTGACGCGCGGGCCGTCCGGGGTGTCCTCGACGGTCGCCTCGATCGACAGGCCCATGGCCGTCGTCACGCTCTTCACGAAATCAAGCAGCCGCGCATTCAGGTCGAGATCGTCCACGTGGGTTCTCCCTTGCTCGATCAGCTACGCCGTCTTGGCCTTCAGCTTTCGCTCGGCGGGCGGCCTCGGCACGCTCGGCGGCCCCACCAGGCGGTTGGTGATGTACTGCTGGCCGATCGCCAGCAGGTTGCTGAAGAACCAGTAAATCGTCAGGCCGCTCGGCATCCACAGGAACATGAAGGTGAAGACGAGCGGCATCATCATCATCATCTTCTGCTGCGCCGGGTCGCCGCCGGTCGGCGTCATCTTCTGCTGCCAGAGCTGGCTGGCGCCCATCAGGATCGGCGTGACGTAGTAGGGGTCGTGCGCCGAGAGGTCCGTGATCCACCAGATGAACGGCTCGCCGCGCAGCTCGATGGCGGCCGAGAGCAGGGAGTAGAACGCGAACAGCACGGGCAGCGTCAGCAGCATGGGCACGCAGCCGCTCGCCGGGTTCACGCCCTTCTCCTTGTAGAGGCTCATCATCTCCGAGTTCATCTTCTGCCGCTCGGGATCGGTCGCCTTCAGGTTCTTGTACCGGTCCTGGATGGCCTTCACCTGCGGCTGGATCTCCTGCATCTTGCGCATCGAGACCATGCTCTTGTGCCGCAGCGGGAACATCACCGCGTTGATGAGGAACGTCAGGATGATGATCGCCCAGCCGTAGTTGCCCACGTAGCCGTGGATCCAGACGAGCGCGCGCAGGAGCGGGACGGCCAGGAAGTCGAAGATCCCGAAGTTGATCACGCGCACCAGCTGCAGGTCCGACCGCGCCGCCTTCAGCACGTCGAAGTCCTTCGGGCCGAAGAAGAACTGCATGTCGTCCATCGACCGCGCCTGCCGGATGCCGAAGGCCACGAGGTCGGCCAGCTTGGGCGCCGCCTTCGCGCCTTCCGGCAGCGGCTCGGTGAACACGACCCGCTGGAAGTCCACGCGCGCCGTGCGCCTGGGCAGCGCCATCGCGATGAAGTACTGGTCGTCCACGCCGGCGGCGGAGAAGTCCCCCTCCTGCACCGGCTGCTTGTAGAGGTCGGTCGCGGCAATCCGCTGGACCTTGCTCCCGCGGAGGATGATCGCCTCGGGCTTCAGGATGTAGCGGCTGCCCTCGGCCCCCGGGACCTGGTCGCCGAGGCCGGCGCCCCACAGCACGGTCGGGTTCATCGCGCGGCCGCCGACGCTGACGTCGGCCGTCACCCGGACGATGTAGCCGGTCGGCTCGAAGGTGAAGACCTTGCGGGCCCGCAGGCCAAAGCCGTCGGCGAATTCGAAGACGATGGTCTGGCCGGCATGCGTGGCGTCAACGGTCGCCGACGCGGCCCCGGAAACCTTGTACAGCGCGTACTTCAGCCGCTCGGTCGCCTTCGCGTCGTCAACCTGCAGGTCGAACGGGTGGATCCGCCCGGGCTGGAGATAGCTCGGCACCAGCTCCTGCGGGTGCTTCTTCAGGTCGAGGAACTTCTTCAGCTGCCAGCTCACGAGCTTGGCGCCGCGGTTGGTGAACACGGCCCTGACCGTCTGCGTCTCGATGACGATGTCGTGCTCGGACGCGTCGGCCACGACCGGCTGATCGGGGCTCGCCGGGGCCGCGGCCTGGGCCGAGCCCGCCCCCGCCGTCACGGCCTCCGGCGAACCGGTTGCCGCGCCGCTGGCGGGCGCCCCCGCGGCGGCCGCCGCAGCGGCCGGGGCCTGGCGCTTCGCCTTGTCGGCCGCGGGCTTCACCACCAGCACCTGGTAGGCGTAGAGCACGAGGAACGAGAGGAAGATCGCGACGAGAAGACGTTTTTCCATGAAGACTAGCGGGGCTTGCCGCCCGGCCACGCGGGCGACGGAGAAAGCGCGCCCGGCGAATCGGCGGACGCGGGCGAATGGTCGTGCCGGCAGCCGCGCGGCGCCGGCGGGGAAGTGACCCTGCCTGGAACGGGGTCGAAGCCGCTCGACCCGAACGGGTGGCACCGCGCCAGGCGCCGAATCCCCAGCCAGGTCCCGCCGAGGGCGCCGTGCTGACGGATCGCCTCGGCCGTGTACTGCGAGCAG
>JAJXZZ010000067.1 GCA_021779795.1 Acidobacteriota bacterium
CCAGGCCGGACGCGGCGCTGGCACGGCAGGTGGCGGCCCGCGGCGGCGTCTACGCGCTGACGTGCGGCGCCCCCGCCGCGGCGGACTGCGCGGCCTCGCTGCAGACGCTGCGCGAGGCGCTCGGCGGGCGCGCGAACCTGCTGGTCTCGATGCCCTCGGCGCCCGACCATGTGGCGGCGTCTCGCGCGCTCTACCACGAACTGGCGCTGAAGGGATGGCGCAAGGAGGAGATCTACGCCGTGGCCGGCCTGGCGCCGGACGGCGAGCCAGGCGGGAACCTGGCGCGCCTTGGACGCGAAATGAACTTGCCGGCCGGGCGGGAGTAGGATCACTCACATGAGCATTCCGACGCACGAGGGACACGACCACCGCGAACTCCTGAAACAGATCGCGAAGAAGGCCATGGCCGACTACGGGTTGTGGCCCGACTTCTCGCCCTCCGCCATCAGCGAGGCCCAGCAGGCGCGGCCTGCTGACGGACCGGGCGCCGGCGCCCAGGCCGCGGCTTCGGCCGAGCGCGACCTGCGGCAGTTGCTGTGGTGCTCGATCGACAACGACGACTCGATGGACCTCGACCAGTTGACCGTCTCCGAGCCGCAACCGGGCGGCGCGGTCCGGATCCTGGTGGCCATCGCCGATGTCGATGCGCTGGTCGCCCCGGGCAGCGCCATCGACCAGCACGCGCGGCAGAACACGACCTCGGTCTACACGCCGGCCGAAATCTTCCCGATGCTGCCCGAGCGGCTGTCCACCAACCTCACCTCGCTGGCTTTCGGCGAGGCGCGGCCGGCGCTCGTCGCCGACTTCATCGTGGACGCCAGCGGCTCGACGGGCGAGGCCGCCGTCTACCGCGCGCTCGTCGTGAATCGCGCCAAGCTCGCCTACAACAGCGTGGCTGCGTGGCTCGAAGGCCAGGGGCCGATGCCGGAGCCCGTGGCGGCCGTGCCCGGCATGGCCGAGCAGATCCGCGCGCAGGACGAAGTGGCCCAGCGGCTGCGGACGTCGCGCCAGGAGCGCGGCGCGCTCGACTTTCAGACGATCGAGACCCGGACGGTGTTCGACGGCAACAGCGTCCAGGACCTCACCGAGGAGCGCGACAACCGCGCGCACCAGTTGATCGAAGACTTCATGATCGCCGCCAACGGCGCAACGGCGAGGTTCCTCCAGGCGCAGGGCTTCCCCTCGATTCGCCGCGTCGTGCGGTCGCCCGAGCGCTGGGATCGCATTGTGGCCCTGGCCGAGCCGTTCGGCGTGCGGCTGCCGCCCGCCCCCGATTCCCGCGCGCTGGCCGGGTTTCTCACGGCGCGGCGAGCGGCCGACCCGCTCCGGTTTCCCGACCTCTCGCTCTCGGTCATCAAGCTGCTCGGCGCCGGCGAATACGTCGTCGAGGGTCCGAACGAGGTGGGCGACGGACACTTCGGTCTCGCCGTGAAGGACTACACGCACTCGACGGCGCCCAACCGGCGGTTCCCCGACCTGGTCACCCAGCGGCTGCTCAAGGCGGCGATTGCCCGGGGCACGGTGCCGTATGCTTCCGCCGACCTCGACCAGATTGCGGCGCACTGCACCGACATGGAGGACGAGGCGCACAAAGTCGAACGGCTCGTCAGGAAGGCCGCCGCGGCGATGCTGGTCGAGTCCCAGATCGGCCGCGTCTTCGATGCCATCGTCACCGGCGCCGGGCCGAAGGGGACCTGGGTGCGGATCTTCCATCCGCCGGTTGAAGGGCGAGTCGAGCGCGGCTTCGAGGGACTGGATGTTGGCGACCGGCTGCGCGTGCGGCTGATCCACACCGACCCGGCGCGCGGCTTCATCGACTTCGAGCGGGCGTGAGGCCATCGTGGACGCCGAGCTGGCCGTCACCTCCGTCAATGCCGAGGGCGACGGCGTCGCCACGCTCGACGGATGGACGGTGGCGGCGCCGGGGACGATTCCCGGCGAGCGCGTCGCCGCGCGGGTGACGCGCGGGCGCGACGGGGCGCTCTCGGCCGAGGTCGTCCGCGTCGTGAAGGCGTCGCCGCACCGGGTCGCGCCGCGCTGCCGCCATTTCGGCGCGTGCGGCGGCTGCGCGTGGCAGCACGTCGCGTACGACGAGCAGCTGCGCCTCAAGCGGCGCACGATCGAGCGCCTGGTGCCGCGCGGCGTCGAAGTGCGGCCGACGCTCGGCACCCCGGCGGACGGCGGCGGCACGCCGTGGGGCTATCGCGACAAGGTCAGCTTCGTGTTCGGGCCCGGCGGCCGGCGGCAGCCGCTGGTGATGGGGCACTACCGGCGGGGATCGCGGACGATCCTGCCGGTGGAGGAGTGCCCCGTGCACGCCGAGGCCGGCAACCGGTTCGCCTTCGAGCTGCGGGACGCGCTGGCCAGGGCGCAGGTGGAGGGGGCCTCGCCCGACGGGCGCACCGGCATCGCCCGCTACGTGGTCGTGCGCGTGTCGGAGAGCGCCGGTGAGGTCGTGGGGACGCTGGTCGCCACCGCGAACGCCCCGGCGCTGCGGCGCGTGACCGCGGATCTCGAGGCGCGTCTCGGGTCTGGCCTGTCGGGTCCGAGCGCGAAGGGCGAAGGCGGGCGCGCGAGGGTCGGCTTCCACCTGAACCTCCACGACCGGCCGGGGCCGTACCTCTTCGGCGGCGAGACGCGCCGGCTGTTCGGCCTGGCCGGCGTCCGGGAGCGGGTCGGCGGCGCCTCGTACCTCGTGTCGCCGACCGCGTTCTTCCAGACCAACGTGCGCGCGGCGGGCGTGCTGGTCGGCGTCGTGCTCGACGCGCTGGCCGGCGACGAGGTTCGGCGCGTGCTCGATCTCTACGCGGGCGCCGGACTGTTCGCCCTGCCGCTGGCGATGGCCGGGCGCCTGGTCACGGCCGTCGAGGAGAGCCGCGAGGCGGTGGCCGGCGCGGCGGCGGCGCTGCGGCTGAACCGCGTGGGCGAGGCGCGCTGCCGCCTCGTGGCCGCGCGCGTCGAGGACGCGCTGGGGATCCCGTCCCGCGGCCGGTCCAGCAGCCGGTCCGGCGGCGGGCGGCGCCGGCCGCCGGCGATCGGCGGATCGTGGGACGCCGTCGTCCTCGACCCGCCGCGCGAGGGGTGTCCGCCCGGCGTGCTCGACGCCGTGTTCGGGCGGCTGCGCCCCGCGCGCGTCGTCTACGTCTCGTGCAGCCCGGAGGCGCTCGGGAGGGACCTGGCGCGCGTCGGCGACGCCGGCTACCGGTTCGAGCGCGTCCAGCCGGTGGACATGTTCCCGCACACCGAGCACGTCGAAACCGTCGTCGTGCTCTGCCGCGCCGACGCGGCTCGGCGCGTGTAACCTCCGCGGCCCGGCGATTCAGACCATACCAGCATGACCACCCATCCCGTCACCGGCAAATCGGGGCTCACGCGGGCGGCGGCGGCCTACGGCCTCGGCCTGATGACGCTGCTCAACTTCGTGAACTACATCGACCGCTACGTGTTCCCGGCGGTCGCGCCGCGCGTCCAGGCCGCGCTGTCGCTGACCGACACCGAAGTGGGACTGTGCGGCAGCGCCTTCCTGTTCTCGTACTTCATCGTGTCGCCGCTGTTCGGGTGGCTCGGCGACCGGTTCTCGCGCACGCGCCTGATGGCGTTCGGCGTGGCCGTCTGGAGCGTGGCGACGGCGGGGGGAGGGCTTGCGCGCACCCTCGGGCAGATGCTGTTCGCCCGCGGCTCGGTCGGGGTTGGCGAGGCGTCGTACGCGGCCATCTCCCCGGCGCTCATCTCCGACTACTACCCGCCCGAGCGGCGGGGGCGGGTGTTCTCGATCTTCTACCTGGCCATCCCGGTGGGCAGCGCGGTGGGCTACCTGCTCGGCGGAGCCATCGAGGCGCATTACGGCTGGCGGGCCGCGTTCTTCGCCGTCGGCCTGCCGGGCCTGCTGCTCGCGATGCTGACGCTCACGGCGCCCGACCCGCCGCGCGGCGTCAACGACGCGCCGACCGCGCCGGACGAGCCGGCCGGGAGCTACCTGCACGCGCTGGGGCTGCTCGTCCACAACCGCGACTACGTCATGGCCGTGGCCGGCTACGCCGCCTACACGTTCGCCGTGGGGGGGATGTCGTTCTGGATGCCGACGTTCCTGCAGCGCGTGATGACGATCCCGCTCGACCGCGCCAACTACGTCGTGGGCCTGGTCACCGTCGTGGCCGGCATCGGGGGGACCTTCCTCGGCGGGTACATCGCCGACGCCCTGGCGCCCCGCGTCCGCCAGGCCCACCTCTGGGTCTCGGGCGTGTCGATGGTCCTGGCCGTGCCGTTCACGCTCCTGGCGTTCACGACGCGAGACCAGACGGTGCTCACCCTGTCGCTGCTCGCCGCCGAGTTCATGGTGTTCCTGAGCACCGGCCCGATCAACGTCGTGATCGTGAGCGCCGTGCCCGTGGCCATGCGGGCGACCGCGATGGCCGTCAGCATCTTCGTGATTCACCTGTTCGGCGACGCGGCGGCGCCCCCGGTGATCGGCGCCGTGTCCGAGCGCGTGGGCCTGGCCCGCGCCGTGCTGGTGATGCCGTTCGTCGTGGCGCTGTCGGCGGCGATCTGGATCGTCGCCGCCATGAAGCCGAGCCGCCCGGCCGCGTAGCCGAGGCGGCTGGACAAAGCGCGGCGGCCGGCCGCGCGACGCGCGACCGGCCGCCGCTTGTGTTCCACGCCGACTGTCGGCCCTTCGGCTCGCTGGGCTCGTTCGGCGCCGACGGCCGACCGTCGACGGCCGACCGCCTACCCCTTGCGCGTTGACATCGCCAGGAACAAGTCGCTGCCCTGCCGGTTGATGAGCAGCAGCGCCGGGCGCCCGGTGTCCGACTTGAGCGCGTCGTGGAGCTGCGCCACCGTGGTCACCGGCCGGTGATCCACCTCGACGATGACGTCACCCGGCTGCAGGCCGGCATCCGAGGCCGCGCTGGTCGGCGCCACCTGCTGCACGACGAGCCCGTGCTGCACGCTGATCCCCATCTGGCGGGCGATTTCCGGCGTCAGCGGGGCGACGGTCAGGCCGTAGCCGCTGCCGCTCGAGCCGTTGCCCTGGGCGTTCGACGCCATCTCGGCGTCCGTCAGCTCGGCGAGCTTGACCTCCTTCGTCTCCTGGTGCCCGTTGCGGAACAGCGTCACCGTGGCCGAGGTGCCGGGCAGGCTGCTCGAGACCCGGTTGCGCAGGTCGTTGCTGTCGCTCACCGGCTTCCCGTCGAACTTGGTGATGACGTCGCCGCGCTCGATCCCCGCCCGCTGGGCCGGGCTGTTGGGCTCGACCGAGCTGACGAGCGCGCCGGCGACGTCGGGCAGGCCGAGGCTCTGGGCCAGCTCGGAGTCCACCGCCTGCACCGTCACGCCCAGCTGGGCGCGCTGCACGTGGCCGGTCTTGATGAGCTGCAGCATCACGTTCTTGGCCATGTTGGACGGAATGGCGAAGCCGATGCCGATGCTGCCGCCCGACGGCGAGATGATCTGCGAGTTGATCCCCACCAGTTCGCCCCTGGTGTTGACCAGCGCGCCGCCCGAGTTGCCCCGGTTGATCGGAGCGTCGGTCTGCAGGAAGTCCTCGAACGAGCCGTTCGACACGTCGGTGGTGCGCCCCTTCGCGCTGATGATGCCCATGGTCACCGTCTGGCCCACGCCCAGCGGGTCGCCGATGGCGAGGACGACGTCGCCGACGCGCACGTCGTTCGTGTTGCCCATCGGGATGGCCCTGAGGCCGTTGGCGTCGATCTTCAGCACCGCCAGGTCGGAGGGCTTGTCGAGGCCTACCAGCTTGGCGACGAACGTCCGCCGGTCGGTGAGCTCCACGCGGATCTTGCTGGCGCCCTCCACGACGTGGGCGTTGGTCAGGATGTAGCCGTCGGGGCTGACGATGACGCCCGACCCGAGGGCGCCTTCTTCGCGCGGCTGCGGCTTGAAGTTGTGACCCTGCATCCCGAAGAACTGCTGGAAGAACGGGTCGTTCTCGAAGGGGGCGGCCGTCTGCCGCACCACGCGCTCGGTGCGGATCGTCACGACCGACGGCGCCACGCGGGCCACGATGTTGGCGTAGGAGTCCACGGCGCGCTCGGATCCGTTCTGCATCTGCGGGGCGACGGGGGCTGCCGCCGGCAGCGTGACGACGGACGCGCCCGGGGCGGCTTCGGCGCGGGCCCCGGAAGCCGTCCAGCCAATCAACACGCCCGACAGCAGGACGACAACGGCCAGCATGGCCGGCTTCGCGCCCATCCGAACGACCTGGCGAATCTTGTCCTTGTTCATGGTGAATCCTCAAATGTTGGTCCGGACCAACTCTGCCGGCGGCCCGGGGGTCTTTCGCGCTCCTATTTACTAAGACGCTGAGGTGGATTACAGGGCCGTTGCCGGCGGATTACATCGGTGTAATGGAAGAGGCGGGTGTAGGCCGGGCCTTCAGGACTGGCGCCCCGACGGCAGGTAGAGCGTGAACGTCGCCCCGTGGTCCGGCGCCGAGGTGACCTCGACGCGGCCGTGGTGGGCCTGGACGATCGCGCGGACGAGGCTCAGGCCGAGGCCGAGGCCGCGCTCGGACCGGCTGCGGTCGCCGCGATAGAGCCGGTCGAAGATGCGCGGCAGGTCCTCGGCCGGGATGCCAGGCCCGTCGTCGGCCACCTCGAACACGACGTCGTCGCCGGCCAGGCGCGCCCTGAGCGCCACGTGCCCGCCGCGCGGCGTGTATTTGACGGCGTTGTCGATCAGGTTGGCGAGCACCTGGCGCAGGCGGCTGCGGTCGGCCATCACGACCGGGCCGTCCGGCGCGTCCAGCGTCAGCTCGACCCCCTTGTCCTCGGCCACGTCGGCGTACAGCTCGCGCGCGTCGCGGAGGATGTCGGTCGCGTCCACCGGCTCGCTGGCCAGCCGCATCACGCCCGTCTCGGCCTCCGAGATGTCCATCAGCGTGTTGAGCATCTCCGAGACCCGTTCGGACTCCTCGAGGCAGTCGGCCAGGGCGTCGCGGTAGACCTGGGGGTCGTCGGCCCGCGACTCGAGCGCCCGCTCGGCGATCGCGCGCAGACGGGTCATCGGCGTGCGCAGGTCGTGCGCCACGTTGTCGAGCGAGCCCCGCATGCCGGCCACGAGCGACGCGATCCGGTCGAGCATCGCGTTGAAGAGGGCGCCGAGCTGGTCGAGCGCGTCGCGCGTGCCCTGCACGGGCACCCGCGCCTCGAACCGCCCGGTCTGGAGGATCGTCTGGACGACGCCGGCCAGCTGCCGGAGCGGCTGCATCGTGGACCGCGTGAGCAGGGCGCCGCCGACCGCCCCGGCGACGACCACCAGCACGATCGCGACCGCCAGCACGTTGCGGAACCGGGCCAGCATCTCCACGCGCGTCTCGCTGCTCTTGCCTACCTGGAGCAGCGTGCCGTCGGCCAGGTAGGTCGAGGCCACCTCGAGCACCTCCGAGGTGCCGTGCCGCGGGATGTCGGTCCACCAGATGCCGGTTCGGGGGCCGGGCCGGTCGAGCGGCGACAGGTCGAACTCCGACCACTCGCCGGGGAGGTTGTAGAACACCACCTCCTGGCCGCCGCTCGAGACGCGCACGAAGAGCCGCTCGTGGCGCGCGGCCGCCTGGTCGTTCGAAATGGCGTTCTCGAGCGCGGGCAGGCCGCCCTGCTGGAACTGCCCGGCGTAGCCGACGAGCGTGGACCGGATCAGGTCCCGGTCGCGCTGCGCCAGCGACGAGGCGAGCAGGACGTAGGTGACGACGACGAGGGCGAGCGAGCTGCCGAGGAAGAGGAGGGCGTACCAGGTGCCCAGGCGGGCGCCGAGCGTGTTGGCGGTGCGCTCATGCCACGTCGAGGACATAGCCGATCCCCCGGACCGTCCGGATGCGCTTGACGTCGAAGTCGCGGTCCACCTTCTCCCGCAGCCGGAACACCAGGACGTCCACGACGTTGGTGCGCGGGTCAAAGCTGTAGTTCCAGACGTGCTCCATGATCATCGTCTTCGAGACGACCCGGCCGGCGTTGCGGATCAGGTACTCGAGCAGCGCGAACTCGCGCGGGCGGAGGTCGAGCGGGCGGCCGCCGCGCTCGACCTGGCGGCTCACGAGATCCATGGTGATGTCGCCCGACGTGAGGCGGGTCGGCTCGGTGATCCCCTGCGATCGGCGGACGATCGCCTGCAGGCGCGCGAGCAGCTCCGAGAAGGCGAACGGCTTGGTCAGGTAGTCGTCGCCGCCGGCCTGCAGGCCGCGGACGCGGTCGTCCACCGAGTGCTTCGCGCTCAGGATGAGGACCGGCAGGTTGACGCGCCGCCGGCGCAGTTCCTCGAGGACCGAGAGGCCGTCGCGGCCGGGCAGCATCAGGTCGAGCACGGCGGCCGCGTACGGCTGCGTGAGGGCGAGTTCCAGGCCGCGCGAGCCGTTGTCGGCGGCGTCCACCGCGTAGCCGGCCTCCTGCAGCCCCTTGACCAGGAACGACGCGATCGTCGGGTCGTCCTCGACCACCAGCAGGCGCATGGGGGCATCTTACCGCGAAGCCGGCCGCCGCACCGACCGAACCGGGCATCCTGGCTTGCGGTCGTCGGCGTTCGGATGCGACGCGGCGAGGCGAGACACGGGCGGAGACCGCCTCCGATTCTGCGGCAGAGCCCGTTGCTGTGGAGTGACGCGCTTTGCTGCACGATGACGCTTGCCGGCTCGGTGAGCGCCCAGGATGATGTGGCTGCGCTGCCGGTGTGGGGCGGGTCAACACGGAGGCCGGGGCGTGCCCGATCGAGCGGGCGGGCTACGGGAGGAGGAGGAAACTATGAGACAGCCGGTTGCGCTCATCGTCGTCATGCTCGCCATCGTCGGCCTCTCTGCCGGGGCGGCGGCGCAGGTCAGCACCCTGACGCCGAACGTGAGGATCGAGCGGGTGCCGCCGCGGGCGACGTCCTCCACGGACGGGGCCGAACTCTACGACGCCTACTGTATGGTGTGCCACGGCAGCGACCTGCGCGGCTACGGGGCCGCGTGGCACTTTTGCTCCGAGCCGCCGATGGACCTGAGGAAGATCGGCCTCGAGCACGGGAACAGCCAGGACCGGGAGGCCCACATCGTCGCGGCCATCAAGAGCCATTCCACGCCCGCCGCCAACGGTGATGCCCTCGACATGCCCGACTGGGTGGTCGTGTTCGGGTCGTTCTCGCGGTTCGACACGGTTCCCGAGAACCGGCGGGTCGCGGCTCTCGCGAAGTACATCGTCTTGCAGACGTCTCACGACAAGTGACCGTCTGCCGCTCCCCGGCGCCCGGGGTCCCGCCACCCCGGGCGCCGGCCCGCGCGGCTCGCCGCCCCCGAGACCCCTGAGTCGCCAGGCCTCCGGGCCCTTCCTGTTCCGCGCCACGGTCCCGGCCGGCCGGCCCGACGCCTCCGCCTGGCGGCGGACCCGGGGTCGGAACCCAGGGCGAATCCGCGCGCGCCGTCGGCGAGACCCGGCGCCGAGGACCGCGATATCAT
Organism: Acidobacteriota bacterium; assembly: GCA_021779795.1. Lineage (GTDB taxonomy): Bacteria > Acidobacteriota > Vicinamibacteria > Vicinamibacterales > Fen-181 > FEN-299. Next base: position 9,440 of record JAJXZZ010000067.1, read on the forward strand.
GCGCTCATGCCCATCGTGCGGGTCGAGACGCTGGACGACGAGCGGGTGGCCGATTACCGCCACGTGCCGGACCCGGAGTTGCTGCGGCGCGGCGAGATCTTCGTGGCCGAGGGGCGGCTGGTCGTGCGGGCGCTCCTCGCGCAGTCCGGCTTCCGCGCGCGGTCGCTGCTGCTGACCGAGACCGCGTACGCCGGTCTCGCTGACGTCGTCGGGCCGAGGCTGGCCGGCCTTCCGGTCTTCATCGTCCCCGCCGGCGCGATCGAGCCGCTCGCCGGGTTCAATATCCACCGCGGCTGCCTGGCCATCGGCGAGCGGCCGGCCCCGGTGAGCGTGCGCTCGGCTTTGGAGGCGATGCCCGGCGCCCGCCGGCTGGCGGTGCTCGAGCGGGTCGGCAACGCCGACAACATGGGCGGCATCTTCCGCAACGCCGCCGCGTTCGGCGCCGACGCCGTATTCGTCGGGCCGGGCTGCTGCGACCCGCTCTACCGCAAGGCCATTCGTGTGTCGATGGGGGCGGCGCTGCGGGTGCCGTTCTGCCACGCCGGCGACTGGCCGGCCGACCTGGACGCCCTGCGGGGGGCCGGGTTCACGGTGGCGGCGCTCACGCCCGCCGACGCCGCGCTGGACATCGGCGCCTTCGCGGGCACACTCGCGCCGGGGACGAAAGTCGCCGTGCTCGCGGGGTCGGAGGGCGACGGCCTGACGCCGGCGGCGAAGGCGTGCGCCGACGTTGCCCTCCGCATCCCGATGGCGCCGGGGACCGATTCCCTCAATGTCGCCACCGCCGTCGCCATCGCCCTGCACCGCCTGCATCCGCCGCCCGAGGCCCGAAGCCTGTAGCCCGAAGCCTGTAGCCTGTAGCCCGTAGCCTGTAGCCCGTAGCCCGCAGCCTGTAGCCCGTAGCCTGTAGCCCGCAGCCTCCGCTCTTCCCGTTGAGGTATGATGGAAAAAGTTCGCTGACGCACTCTAATTTCAGGGAGATGGTCATGCTGATCAGCAAGAAACTGAACGCCGCCTTCAACGACGAGATTGGCCTCGAACTGTTCGCCTCGAACCAGTACCTCAACATGGCCGCCCATCTCGAGAGCATCCCGCTCAAGAAGCTGGCGGCGATGTTCCTCAAACAGTCGGACGAGGAGCGCGGGCACGCCCTGAAGTTCGTGAAGTACCTGAACGACGTGGGCGGGACGGTGAAGATCCCGGCCGTGCAGGCGCCGCAGGCCACGTTCAAGTCGGTCGAAGAACTGCTGCAGAAGTCGCTCGACTGGGAGGCCGAGGTCACCGCGCGCGTCAACGCGCTGATGGCGATGGCGATCGAGCAGGATGACTACGCGGCGCAGGAATTCCTGCAGTGGTTCGTGAAGGAGCAGGTCGAGGAGATGTCCACGATGGACAACCTGCTCAAGATCGTCCGGATGGCCGGCGAGCGGTCGCTCATCACCATCGAGGCCTACCTCTCGCACCAGGGTTA
>JAJXZZ010000479.1 GCA_021779795.1 Acidobacteriota bacterium
TCCCATGAACAACTTGCGCTGTGGAAAGATCGCCGCGTCGACTTCCCCGCCCGGCCGCCGTCGGCCGCGCCGGCCGGCCGTCCACAGCCCACGGGGACCACACGGGTCGGCGCGCTGTGGAAAACTCCCCGACCTCGGCCGGGCGCCGCGGCGGCGGCGCCCGTCTTCACGGCGCAACACGCTATTTCAGCGACTCGACGAAGCTGTTGAGAAGTGTGTTGAAATCCGAGTTCGCGTCCCTCAGCTTCTCCACCATCCGAATCGAGTGGATCACGGTCGAGTGGTGCTTGCCGCCGAAACTGCGCCCGATCTCGGGGAGCGACGCGTTCGTCAGCATCTTGCACAAGTACATCGCCACCTGGCGCGGGCGCGCGACCGACTTCGAATTGTTCCGCGCTTTCAGGTCGGCGGGCCGCAGGTGGTAGTAATCGGCGATGTACTTCTGGATGACCTCGATCGTCACCGCCTTCTCGTCGTGATCGAGCACGTGCTTGAGCACGTCCTGCGCGAGCGGCAGCGTGATCTCGTGCCCCTTGAGCGAGGCGTACGCGATCAGGCGGACGAGCGACCCCTCGAGCTCGCGGATGTTCGACTTGATCTTCCCGGCGATGTACAGCGCGACGTTGTCCGGCAGCGGGATGGCCTCGGCCTCGGCCTTCTTCTTGAGGATCGCGACCTTGGTCTCCAGGTCGGGCGGCTGGATGTCGGCGATGAGCCCCCACTCGAAGCGCGACCGCAGGCGCTCCTCGAGCGACGGGATCTCGCGCGGCGTCCGGTCGCTGCTGATGACGATCTGCTTCTGCGCGTCGAAGAGCGAGTTGAACGTGTGGAAGAACTCGGTCTGCGTCCCCTCCATGCCGGCCAGGAACTGGATGTCGTCCACCAGCAGCACGTCCACCGTCCGGTAGCGCTCGCGGAACTCGTACACGCGGTTGTTCTTGACCGCGTTCATCATCTCGTTCTTGAAACGCTCGGTCGAGATGTAGGTCAACCGCATGTTCGGGTGGTGCCGCAGGACGTAGTGCCCGATCGCATGCATGAGGTGGGTCTTGCCGAGCCCCACCCCGCCGTAGATGAACAGCGGGTTGTACGACCGCGACGGCGCTTCGGCCACCGCGCGGCACGCCGCCTCGGCAAACTGGTTCGAGGGCCCGACGACGAACGTCTCGAAGGCGTACCGGGGATTGAGGCCGCCGAGCGACGTGACGGGCGCCAGCGGAGCATCCGGCTCTGCCGTTTCAGAAGCGTGCGCCGCGGCCGGCGCCTCGGCCGGGTCGGTCACGAAGAAGATCCGGCAGCCGGGCCGCCCGGCCTCGGCCAGGGCCTCCTCGAGGACTGCCGAGTAATTCCGTTGCAGCCAGTCCTTGACAAGCGAATTTGCGACACGCACGACGAGCCGCTCGCCCTCGTCCCGTTCGAGCGCCGTCGCCTTGAACCAGGAGTAGAACGTGTGCTGGTTGACCTTGGTCGCAACCCGCTCGAGAACCAGCTCCCAGATGTTGGTGTCGTCCATGGTGTCCGCCCGTCCGGACCGCGCGTCCCGCCGGGATCCCTCGACCCCGGCCGGCTTTCGCCTTGCCGGCACCCGAAACGGCGCCGCTCGAGCCCGCCGGCCACGCCAAAACCCCTTCCGACAAGGGCTTTTTGGGCTTTCGCCTGCCGCGAAGCCAGCAAAGTCAACAATCCCGGCGGAGCGCCGCCCGCGACATGGCCGTTTTCCACATACTTTTCCACAGATGTGGAAAACTCTCGAAGGGTGCCGGCCGGCGGCGCGCCCCCTGCGGCCTGCACCAGAGCGGGAAAGACTGACCAATTTACCACAGAACCCGGCCGGGCGGTCGGTGTTTCGCCCGCTCGGTTTGACAGGCGGGAAAACGCTCCGGTATCATTGAAAGTTCGGCACCTCATCACGCGCGCGGGTCGGGTTCCGCGCACAGGACGGCACAATGAAGCGCACGTTTCAGCCCAATAATCGTCGCCGGAAGAAGACTCACGGATTCCTCGTTCGGATGGCCACCAAGGGCGGTCGCCTGGTGCTGAAGCGGCGCCGCGCCAAGGGCCGCAAGCGCCTCAGCGTCTCGGCCTAGGCGCCGGGGCCGGCACACTCGTGGAGCAGGCTTCCCCGAGGCCGCATGCATTCCCGGCGTCGGCGCGGATACGGCGCCGGCCGGAGTTCCTGCGGATCTACGAGCACGGCGAGCGGATCCGAGCGCGGCTGTTCTCCGTCGTCGTGCTTCCGAACACGCTCGGCCGCAGCCGCCTCGGCATCGCCGCCACCAGGAAGCTGGGCGGCGCGGTCGTCCGGAACCGGGCCAAGCGCCTCGTGCGCGAGGTGTTCAGGATCGGCGAGGTTCCCCAGGGGCTCGACATCGTCGTGATCCCTCGGCCGGACATGGTCAATGCCGACATTCAGACGATCGAAGCCGAATTCCGCAACGCCATGCGACGCGCCGGCCGGGCACAACGGGCCGGGCGCTCACGGCGCGGGCGGGGACGCGGTGGGCCCGGCAGCCGACCGCGGCGGCGTGTCGGCGCCAGCGAGAGTGCTGCTGGCGGCCGTCCGG
>JAJXZZ010000480.1 GCA_021779795.1 Acidobacteriota bacterium
TCCACTTCGGCCGTCGCAGTCACCCGCGCGCCGCTCGACCGGATCGACAGGACCTCGGCCGCGAGGTCGAGCCGGCAGGGCGGGCGCACGGGCCGGCGGAACTGCGCGCCGTCGGCCATCGCCAGCATCGGCAGCACGTCGCGCCCGCTGGCGTGCTTGACCGACTGCTGCACGAGCCGGCCGCCGAGCTGCGCCATCGACTCGAGGATGAGGACGCCGGGCTCGACCGGGTAGGCCGGCATGTGGTCCTGGTAGTAGTCGGCGTCGGGCGACAGGGTCCGGTAGCCGCGGGCCCGCCGCCCCGGCTCGATTTCGACGATCTTCTCGACGAGCACGAATCGCACGATTCCCCTCCAGGTCCGCGCCGGTGACGCCAGGGGCCCCATCGTAGCACAGCGCCGGAATTGACTTGGCGCGCGATGGTCGGTCAGAATCAAACGTCCTCGGTGTGCGGAGCTCTGAGACTATATGAGTGAACTGGATCCGATCGAGAAGAAGGTCATCGAACTCATCGCGCAGAAGAAGCACATTCCCCCGGAGAGCATCACGCTCGGCTCGACGTTCCTCGAACTGGGCATCGACTCGCTCGACGGGATGGACCTCCTGTTCAACTTCGAGGAGGCCTTCAAGCTCTCGATCCCGGACGAGGTCGCTCAGCAGATGAGAAGCGTGCAGCAGGTGGTGGACGCGCTGAAAACGGCCCTCGCGAACACTCCCCAGGCGACGAACTGACATGCGCCGAGTGGTGATCACCGGCCTCGGCGCGGTGTCCGCTCTCGGCACGGGCGTGCCCGCGCTGTGGGACGGCCTGTCGGCGGGACGGTCGGGCATCCGGCCGATCAGCGTGTGCGACACGAGCCGGCTGAACAACGCCATCGCGGCCGAGGTGCCGTCGTTCGACCCGGCGGCGTACCTGACGCCCGAGCAGCTGCTGCTCGTGGACCGCTTCGCCGCCTTCGCCCTGGCGGCCGCGGGCGAAGCGTGGACCCAGTCGGGCCTCCAGCTGACCGACGAGGAGCGCGAGCGCGCCGGCGTGCTGATCGGCACCGGCATGGGCGGGGCGGCGTGGCAGGACGAGGGCTACCGGGCGATGTACGAGCTGAAGGCGCCCCGGTTCCACCCGTTCACCATCCCCCGCATCATGTACAATGCGGCGGCGTCGCACGTCTCGATGAAGTTCGGCCTGCAGGGGCCGACGCTGTGCGTCTCGACCGCCTGCTCGTCGGCGTCGCACGCCATCGGCGAGGCAGCCGAGATCATCCGGTCGGGCCGCGCCGACGTGATGGTGGCCGGCGGCGCGGACGCGCCGATCTCGCCTGGCGTCGTCAGGGCGTGGGAGGTCATGCGGGTGCTGGCGCCGGCCGGCGACGAGCCGTCGGCCGCCTGCCGCCCGTTCAGCGCCGACCGCCAGGGGCTTGTGCTCGGCGAGGGCTCGGGCATCGTGGTCCTCGAGGAGCGCGAGCGCGCGATGCGCCGCGGCGCGGTCATCCACGCCGAGCTGGCCGGCTACGGCGCCACCGCCGACGCGTCGCACATCACGGCGCCGGGCGTCGAGCCGCCCGCGCGCGCCATTCGCCTTGCCCTCGCGCAGGCCGGCGTGACGACCGACCAGGTGGACTACGTCAACGCGCACGGCACGGCCACGCGCCTCAACGACGCCACCGAGACGACGATCATCAAGCGGGTGTTCGGCGAGCGCGCCTACAAGGTGCCGGTCAGCTCGACCAAGTCGATGCACGGCCACATGATGGGCGCCTCGGGCGCCATCGAACTGCTGGCCGCGATCATGACGATCCAGCGGGGCGTGATCCCGCCGACGGCCAACTACCGGAAGCCCGACCCGGAGTGCGACCTCGACTACGTGCCGAACCAGGCGCGCGAGGCGAAGGTGGACGTCGCCGTCTCCAACTCGTTCGCCTTCGGCGGCCTGAACGCGGTGCTGGTGGTGAGGCGGGGGTAGATCGGCAATCGGCGGTCGGCTGTCGGCTGTCGGCTGTCGGCGGTAGGCGGTCGGCCGTCGGCGGCGGTCACGCCGCCGCACCTGACAGGCGCGCGCATGGCCTCGACTTTGCAGTCACGGAGGCCATGTCGCGAGATCCTTCAAAGCTGCAGGTCTTTCACCGAGCCCACCAGTTGGCCCTCGACGTCTATCGGGTCACGGACCGGTTGCCAGCGTCCGAGCGCTATGCCCTGAGCGCCCAAATGCGCCGAGCGGTGGTCTCCATCCCCACCAATATCGTGGAAGGCTGCCGGAGAGATACCGCCAAAGAGTACCGTCGGTTCATCGAAGTTGCGCTGGGGTCTGCCTGCGAGGTCGGATACCTGCTGCACCTCGCGGTGGACTTGGAGTTCCTGGAGGAAGACGCGGCGGCCGCGTGCAGAGAATGCACCGACCACGTTGCACGGGAATTGCAGAATCTCCTGAAGGCCGTAGCTCAGTTCCCAGCGTGAGAGCGTAACCCCGCCGACAGCCGACCGCCGCCGACAGCCGACCGCCGATGGCCGCCGACAGCCGACCGCCGACAGCCTACAGCCGATTGCCGCCGACCGCCGATTAC
>JAJXZZ010000068.1 GCA_021779795.1 Acidobacteriota bacterium
TCTCGAGCTGGTCGGGATCGTCGGCGTCGCGACGGCCATGCTGTCGGCCACGATCGGCCTCGTGCAGAACGACATCAAGCGGGTGCTGGCGTACTCGACCGTGTCGCAGCTCGGGCTGATGTTCGTGGCGATGGGCGTCGGCGCCTTCGGGGCGGGGATCTTCCACCTCTACACGCACGCCTTCTTCAAGGCGCTGCTCTTCCTCGGGTCGGGCGCCGTGATCCACGCCCTGGCCGGCGAGCAGGACCTGCGGCGGATGGGCGGGCTGCGCAAGGAGCTGCCGGTCACCTACTGGACGTTCCTCGTGGGGGCGCTGGCCATCTCGGGCGTGCCGCTGCTCTCGGGGTTCTTCAGCAAGGACGAGCTGCTCTACCGCGCCTACGCGAGCGGGCACTGGTACCTCTGGTTCTTCGCCAGCCTCGCCTCGTTCCTGACCGCGTGCTACATGTTCCGGCTGGTGTTCCTCGCCTTCCACGGCGAGCGGGCGCCGGCACCCGGCGCGCCCGGCGCCGGGCACGGCCACCTGCACGACGCGCCGCGGCCGATGGCGGTGACGCTGGTCGTGCTGGCGGTCGGGGCGGTGCTGGCCGGCTACGTCGGCGTGCCGGGCGTGCTCGGCGGATCGAACCGGATCGAGCACTTCCTCGAGCCGAGCTTCGAGGCCCCGGCGGCCGCGGCGGCCGAGACGGCCCCGGCGGCCGAGGCGGGCGCGGAGGGGGGCGCGGCGCTCGAGGGGCGGCTGATGGCCACCTCGACGGCGGCGGCGTTCGCCGGCATCGGCCTCGCGTGGCTGTTCTTCCTGAAGCGGCGCGACTGGGCCGACGCGGCGGCCGCCCGGTTCCGCGGGCTGCACCAGTTGCTGCTCCGGAAGTACTACGTGGACGAGTTCTACGACGCCGCCATCGTGCAGCCGATCCGGATCGTCTCGGAGCAGGCGCTCTGGAAGGGCGTGGACGTCGTGGTGATCGACGGCGCGGTCAACGGGGCGGGGGAGACCGTGCGGGGGGCGAGCGGCCTGCTGCGCCTGGTGCAGACCGGGTCGATCCGCGCCTACGCCGCGTCGCTCATGCTGGGGGCCCTGCTGGTGCTCGGCTACCTGCTGTGGCCGCGATAGGACACGAGAACAGAGCCAATTGACGTGCTGACCACAATCGTCTTCCTGCCGCTTGCCGGGGCGCTGCTGCTGCTGCTCGTCGAGAACCGCGACGGCCGGCGCGACGCGGCCGTCCGCTGGACCGCGCTCGGCGTGTCGCTGCTGGTGTTCGCCGCCACGCTGCTGCTCTGGAGCCGCTTCGACGCGACGAGCGCCGACTTCCAGTTCGTCGAGCGCCGCGACTGGATCCCGGCCTTCGGCATCCAGTACTTCGTCGGCGTGGACGGCATCAGCCTGTTCCTGCTCGTGCTGACCGGCTTCCTCACGCCGCTGGCCCTGCTCTGCTCCTGGGAGTCGGTCAACCGGAAGGTCAAGGAGTTCGCCGCCTTCATGCTCGCGCTCGAGAGCGCGATGCTGGGCGTGTTCGTCTCGCTCGACCTGTTCCTGTTCTACATCTTCTGGGACGCGATGCTGGTCCCGATGTACTTCCTGATCGGCATCTGGGGCTACGATCGCCGCATCTACGCCGCGGTCAAGTTCATCCTCTACACGGCGGCCGGCAGCGTGCTGATGCTGCTCGCGATCATCGGCCTGGCGTGGATGCACAACTCGATCACCGGCGCCGGGTACACGTTCGACCTGCTGAAGCTCTACGACCTGCACCTGCCGGCGAAGTTCGAGGTCTGGTTCTTCCTCGCCTTCACGCTGGCGTTCGCCATCAAGGTGCCGCTGTTCCCGTTCCACACCTGGCTGCCCGACGCGCACGTCGAGGCGCCCACGGCCGGCTCGGTCATCCTGGCGGGCGTCCTGCTGAAGATGGGGACCTACGGCCTGGTGCGCTTCGCCTTCCCGCTGTTCCCGGCGGCGGCGGCCTACTTCGCGCCGTGGCTCGCGATCCTCGCGGTCGTCGGCATCGTCTACGGCGCGCTGGTGGCGATGGTGCAGCCGGACATGAAGAAGCTGGTGGCCTACTCGAGCGTCAGCCACCTCGGCTTCGTCGTGCTGGGCATCTGCGCGATGAACCTGCAGGGGCTGCAGGGCTCGATCTACCAGATGCTCAACCACGGCGTCAGCACCGGCGGGCTGTTCCTCCTGGTGGGCATGCTGTCGGACCGGCGCCACACGCGCCAGATCGCGGCCTTCGGCGGCCTCAAGGCCGTCATGCCGCGGCTGGTCGCGGCGTTCATGCTGATCACGCTCGCGTCGATCGGCCTGCCGGGGACCAACGGCTTCGTCGGCGAGTTCCTGATCCTGCTCGGCACCTTCCGCGCCGACCCGCGCCTGGCGGCGTTCGCCGCCACCGGCGTCATCCTGTCGGCCGTCTACATGCTGTGGATGTTCCAGCGCGTGAACTACGGGCCGGTCGTCCACGACGAGAACCGGGCGCTGCCCGACCTGACGGTGCGCGAGCGCTGGGTGATCGTGCCCGTCGTCGCGATGGCGATCGTCATGGGCGTGCTGCCGGGCGTGTTCCTCAAGCCGATGCAGCCGTCGGTCGAGCGGCTCCTCCAGCGGGTGAACCACGTCTCGGCGGCCCGCGCGCCCGAGGCGGCGCCGCCCGATCACGCGGCCGCGCGGCGCGGCACGGCACCGGCCGACGCCGGGGTGAAGCACTGACATGTCACTGTCTTCCATCACCGCCATCGTTCCCATCCTGTGCGTCACCGCGGCCGGCCTCGCGGCCATGCTGGCCGAGGCGTTCCGCGCGCCGGGCGAGCGGATGCCGATCGGCGGCCTCGGCCTCATCGGGCTCGCCGGCGCCGCCGTCAGCACGGCCCTGCTGTGGGGCCGCCACGCGTCCGGCTTCGGCCTGGTGTCGGCCGACACCTTCGGCCTCTTCTTCGTGATGATCCTCGTCGTCGTCGGCGTGATGACGATGCTGCTGTCGCCGCCGATCGTCGAGCGGGAAGGGCTGCCCGCGGGCGAGTACTACGCGCTCACGCTGTTCGCCCTCGCCGGGATGATGCTGATGGCGATGGCCACCGACCTGCTGGTCATCTTCCTCGCCCTCGAGGTGATGTCGCTCGCCGTCTACGTGCTGACGGGCCTGCGGCGCGACGCGGAAGCGTCGGTCGAGGGGGCGTTCAAGTACTTCATCCTCGGCGGGTTCTCGAGCGCGTTCTTCCTCTACGGCCTCGCGCTCGTCTACGGGCTGACCGAGTCCACCCGGCTCGACCGGATCGGCGGCGCCCTCGCCGGCGCCTCCGCGGCCCACCCCGCGCTCGGGCTGGCCGCCCTCGGCCTGCTGCTCGTCGGCTTCGGCTTCAAGGTGTCGGCCGTGCCGTTCCACATGTGGACGCCCGACGCCTACGAGGGGGCGCCCACGGTCGTCGCCGGGTTCATGTCCACCGGCGTGAAGGCCGCGGCCTTCGCCGCCCTCGTGCGCGTGGTCACCGTCGCCTTCCCCTCGATGCACGCCCTGTGGGGGCCCGTCCTCTGGGGCATGGCCGCCGCGACGATGATCCTCGGCACCGTCGTCGGCGTCGCCCAGACCAACCTCCGGCGGATGCTCGCCTACTCGAGCATCGCGCACGCCGGCTACCTGCTGGTCGGCCTGGTGTCGTGGAGCGACATCGGCCGCAGCGCGATCCTGTTCTACCTGCTCGCGTACGGCGTCACCAACCTCGCCGCCTTCGGCCTGATCGGCCTGCTGGCCACGCCCGAGCGGACCAACGACGACCTGGCGAGCATGGCCGGCTTGTCGAACCGCCACCCGGCGCTGGCCGCCGCGTTCTCGGTGCTGCTGCTCTCGCTGGGCGGGATCCCGCCGACGGCCGGGTTCGTGGGGAAGTGGTACATCTTCAGCGCCGCCATCCGCTCGGGCGACTACGCCCTGGCGATCATCGGCGTGCTGACGAGCGTCGTCTCGATCTTCTTCTACCTGCGGGTGATCGTGATGATGTACATGGCCGAGCCCGGCGACGCGCCGAGCTCGCCGGCCCCGACGCGCGCCGCGGCGTTCACGCTGGCCGCCGCGCTCGTCGTCACGTTCTACCTGGGCGTCCTGCCGACCGGCGTGATCGACCTCGCGGCGCGGTCGGTGGGGAGCCTCTTCTAGCAGCCCGGGGCCAGCCACCCGCGGACCACGGCCCGGGGACGGGCAGCGGGTCAGCCGGCAGCGGACCACGGTCCGGGGACGGGCAGCGGGTCAGCCGGCAGCGGACCACGGTCCGGGGACGGGCAGCGGGTCAGCCGGCAGCGGACCACGGCCAACAGCCCACCGCCGACAGCCGACCGCCGACAGCCCACCGCCGACAGCCGACCGCCGACCGCCGAATGTCACCGCGGCACGTCCGCCAGCGCCTCCGCCACCATCTCGTCCTCGCCCGCGAGCAGCGTCCGGACGTCGAGCAGCAGCCGGTCGTTCTCGATGCGTCCGACGATGGCCTTCTCCCGCTGACGGAGCCAGCCGTCCAGCCAGTCCACGCTGCGCGCGCGGTGCCGCAGCGCCACGACGCGCGTCGGCAGTTCCACGCCCGGCGTCGTGCCGCCGCCCACCTTGGACATCCCGTCAACGACCTCGGCCTCCAGGACCCCGGCCTCGCGGGCGCGCCTGGCCAGGCTCGCCGCCCGGCCGTCGAGCGCGGCGGGCTCGGCGAGAATCATCCGCAGGATGGGCACCGTCCGGCTGGCTCGCCCCGCGACGTACTCGGCCAGCGTCCCCTCGAGCGCCGCGTAGGCGAGCTTGTCCACGCGGAGGGCCCGCATCAGCGGATGCCGGCGGACCTTCTCGAGCAGGTCGCGCCGGCCCGCGACGATGCCGGCCTGGGGCCCGCCGAGCAGCTTGTCGCCGCTGAAGCAGACGACGTCCAGGCCCGAGGCCAGGCTGGCCTGGACGCGCGGCTCGCCGGCGAGCGCCTGGTCGAGCCTCGGCGCGTCCTCCTCGCCCACGAGCCCGATGTAGCCGCTGCCGATGTCCTCGGCCACCGGGATCCCGCGCTCGCGGCCGAGCGCGGCCAGTTCCTCGATCGCGGGCTGCTCGGTGAAGCCGTCGATGCGGAAGTTCGAGCGGTGCACCCTCAGCAGCAGCGCCGTCTCGGGGCCGACGGCCGCGCGGTAGTCCGCGATGCGCGTCCGGTTGGTGGTGCCGACCTCGCGCAGCCGCGCCCCGGACTGCGCCATCACGTCGGGCACGCGGAACCCGCCGCCAATCTCGACCAGTTCCCCGCGTGACACGACGACCTCGCGGCCCGCGGCCAGGGCCGCGAGCATGATCAGCGTGGCGCCGGCGTTGTTGTTGACCACGACCGCCGCCTCGGCGCCGAGCAGGCGCGTCAGCAGCGCCTCGGCGTGCGTGTCGCGGCTGCCGCGCCGGCCGGCGGCGAGGTCGAACTCCAGGTTCGAGTACGTGCCCGCCAGCGCGCGAAGGCGCTCGATGGCCGCCGCGGCGAGCGGCGACCGGCCGAGGTTGGTGTGGACGACGATGCCGGTGGCGTTGATCACGCGGCGCAGCGAGGGGGCCCCGGCGTCCTCCAGCAGCCGCCGAGCCCGGCGCTCGATGTCGAGGGCCGCCGCTTCGGCGTCGGCCGGCGGCGCGCCGCGGTCCCGGCCGGCCAGCTCGGTCCTGAGCTGGGCCGCGGCGGCGCGCAGCGCCTCGACGATGGCGACCCTGCCGAAGCGGTCCTCGAGGGCCCGCACGGCCTCGCGCTGCCGGAGATGCTCGATCGAGGGAATGATTCGGAAATCGGCCATCGCAGTTGCCGCTCACGGCGGTCTCAGGATACCATCACCCGTGGCCGCCGGCGCCGACCCCGTCAGCAGCGACGCCGTGTCGGCGGGCCCCCCGGGTGCGCCGTGCCCCAACATACCGAATTCGAACACGAGCTGCGGCTGATCGAAACCTCGCTGCGCAAGCTCGAGACCGAATACAACATGTTCTTCTCGGGCCAGCGGGTCCGGCCGCCATGGGAGGGCCGCCGCCGCCTCGAGACGATGCTGACCCGGCTCGACCGCGCCACCATCGCCAGCTCGGTCGATCGGTTCCGCCTGGGCACGCTCCAGTCGCGCTTCGTGACGCTGTCCGAACTGTGGGACCGCGCGCTCAGGGCCCGCGAAGAAGGGCGCCCGGGGCCGTTTGCCAAGCCGCGGCGCCAGACCTCCGACGCCGAGCCGCCCGCCCGCGTCGCCGCGGGGATCGGCGCCGCCGAGGACGTGCCTGCCGCGGCTTCGCCGCAGCCCAGGCCGCGCAATCGCGTGGTGGGCACGGCCACGCTGGCCGGCGCCGAGGCCGACGGCGGCAAGCTGAAGGCCCTCTACGAGTCGCTGGTCGAGGCGCGGACCGAGGTCGGGGCCAGCGACCCGCTGCCCTTCTCCAGGTTTGCCGGCATCGTCGAGGGGCAGCTCGCCAGGCTGCGCGAGTTGGGGTCGTCCGAGGTGGCGTTCCGGGTCGCGGTCAAGGACGGGCGGGTCGTGCTGACGGCACGCGGCATGAAGGCCGCCGCCGGGGACGACTCCAAGTGATCGGCTTGCAGGGGGATGAGAACCGGTGACTGGCGGGTGGGGGCTTTCGAGCAAGAGGCGCCCGGCCGAGGCCGGGCGCCCCGTGTAGTGTCGACGCTACACCTTGACGACGTTGCCGGCCTGCGGGCCCTTGGGGCCGTCAACGATCTCGAACTCGACAGCCTGGCCTTCCTCGAGCGAGCGGAATCCGCCATCACTCTGGATCGCCGAGTAATGCACGAAGACATCGCTGCCGCCGTCGCGTTCGATGAACCCGTAACCCTTGGCGTTGTTGAACCACTTGACCTTGCCTGTGATGCGCATTCTTTCCCTGCCTTGCAGTGGTGCGGCGCCACGCGCCGCTCGACGTACCTACCCCCGCACCACGTCATGGCGGCGGGGGCACAAAAAAAGCCGCTCGGTCGCGGCTTGACACCGGGGCCCGAATCGATCCGGCGCTGGTACGGATCATAGCGGGCGGTTCCGACAGGTGTCAAGCGGACGGGCCGACTCCAGATGGGGGATGTGACCATGTTCCGAGCGCTGATCAGCGTGTCAGACAAGACCGGGCTGCCCGAGTTCGCGCGGGCGCTGGTCGATCGCGGCGTCGAGCTGGTGTCGACCGGCGGCACGGCGAAGGCCCTGGCGGCGGCCGGGCTGTCCGTGCTCGAGGTGTCCGGCGTGACCGGCTTTCCCGAGATGCTCGACGGCCGCGTCAAGACGCTGCATCCCGCCATCCACGGCGGGATCCTGGCGAGGCGGTCGCGGCCCGGCGACCTGGAGGCGATCGCGCGCCACGGCATCCGCCCGATCGACCTCGTCGTCGTGAACCTGTACCCCTTCGTGCGCACGGCCGCGCGCGCCGACGTCCCCTTCGACGCCCTGGTCGAGGAGATCGACATCGGCGGGCCGAGCCTCGTGCGGGCCGCCGCCAAGAACTTCCGCGACGTGCTCGTCGTCGTCTCGCCCGACGACTACGGGCGGGTGGTGGAGCAGCTCGACCAGCCGGGCGGAAGCTCGGCGGCGTTCCGGTTCGGGATGGCGCGCAAGGCGTTCGCCCACACGGCCGCGTACGATGCCGCCATCGCCGCCGAACTCGAGCGGGTGCGCGTGGAAGGCGACACGTTCGAGCGCGCGGCGGCGGCCGGGATGCCCGCGCACCTGTTCGTCGCCGCCGCCAAGGCGGCCGACCTGCGGTACGGCGAGAACCCGCACCAGGCGGCGGCGTGGTACCGGGCGGCTGACGCGGGGCGCTTCGACGTGCGGCAGGGAAAGGCGCTGTCGTTCACCAACCTGCTCGACGTCGACTCGGCGGCCCGCATCGCGAGCGAGTTCGACGAGCCGGCGGCCGTCGTGATCAAGCACACCAACCCGTGCGGCGCCGCCACGGGCGGCTCGCTGGCCGAGGCGTACGTCCGGGCGCGAGACGCCGACGCCCTCTCGGCGTTCGGCGGCATCGTCGGCCTCAACCGTGCGATCGACGCCGAGACGGCCCGCGCCATCGCGTCCACGTTCATCGAGGCGGTCATCGCGCCGGGGATCGACGAAGAGGCGGCCGCCGTGCTGGCCGCGAAGAAGAACCTGCGCGTGGTCGTGGCCGACCTGGCGCGGGCGTTCGGCCCGGCCGGGCGCCGGTTCGACGTGCGGTCGATCTTCGACGGCTTCCTGGTGCAGGATCGCGACGGCGTCACCGAGGCGTCGGCGCCCTGGCCGCCCGAGGAGGCCGAGCCCGGGGCGTCCGGGACCCGCGTCGTGACCAGGCGGCAGCCGACGCCCGAGGAGTGGCGCCGGCTGCGCTTCGCGTGGCGCGTGTGCGCGCACGTGAAGTCGAACGCCGTCATCTTCACCGGCGCCGACCGGACGCTTGCCGTCGGGGCCGGGCAGATGAGCCGGGTGGACGCCGTGAACGTGGCGGTGGCGAAGGCCGCCGAGCGGGCGGACTCGGGCGAGCTGCCGGGCGGGCTCTCGGGGTCGGTGGCCGCGAGCGACGCGTTCTTCCCGTTCAGGGACGGGCTCGACGCCGTCGCCGCCGCGGGCGCGACCGCCGTCATCCAGCCCGGGGGCTCGGTCCGCGACGCCGAGGTCGTGGCGGCGGCCGACGAGCACGGCCTGGCCATGGTGTTCACGGGGCGCCGCCACTTCCGGCACTGACGGGCGCCGAGGCCCGGCATCTCGCGGCCCGGCCGCGGCCGCGAGCGTCAGCCGCGCCGGGATTCCTGGCGGCTGGCCTCGATGAGCGCCGTCAGCAGCTCGTCCTGCGACACGGTGGCGGCCCCGAACTTGCCCACCGCGATCCCGGCCGCCTGGTTGGCGACGCCGCAGGCGTCGCGGAGGGACATGCCCGCGGCGAGCGACAGGGCCGCCGTCGCGATGACCGTGTCGCCGGCGCCCGTGACGTCGGACACCTCGCGCGCCACCGCGGGGTAGTGCAGGGCGTCGGGGCCGTTCAGCAGGCACATGCCGTGCTCGCCCCGTGTGATCAGCACGTCGAAGCAGCCGGCCCGCTCGCGGAACAACTGCGCGGCAGCCGCCGCCTCCTCCGCCGTGCGGATGCGGCGGTGCGTCGCCACCTCCGCCTCGTGATGGTTGGGCGTCACCAGCGTCGCGCCCGCGTACATCTGGAGGTGCGGAATCTTCGGGTCCACCAGGACCGGGATCCCCCGCGTGCGCGCCGCCGCCAGCACCTTCTCCATGATCGGCCGCGTGATGGTCCCCTTCAGGTAGTCCGACACCAGGATCACGTGGGCGCGGTCCGCGAGGCGCGCCACGTGGTCCGCCATCTGCTCCTCGGCCTCGCCCGACGCGTCGTGATCGCTCTCGTAGTCGATCCGGGCGACCTGGAGGTTCCGGGTCGTCACGATCCGGAGCTTCGTCGTCGTCCGCCTGGTCGGGTCCGCAACCAGGCCCGAGGAGCCGATCCCGCAGGCGGCGAGCAGCTGGCGCAGGCGCTGGCCGGCGCTGTCGGCGCCGGTGAGGCCCACCAGCTCGACGTTGCCGCCGAGCGCGCGCACGTTGTTCGCGACGTTGGCGGCGCCGCCGGGCCGGTAGTCGTCGCGCTCGTACTCGACGACCGGGACGGGCGCCTCGGGCGAGATGCGGTCCACCTTTCCCACGACGAACTGGTCGAGCATCACATCGCCGACGATGAGGACCAGCGACGCGGGGTAGTGTTCGATCGAGCGGCGAAGACGGTCGAGTGTGGTGGGCATAGTCAGGCAGCCGGGGCCGCGTCCGCAACGTCGCGGTTCGCCGCCCACGGGAGCGTCAGCAGGACGAGGAACGTATACAGGAACTCCGAATCGCCAAAATTGTACTCGAACATCCCGGCAGCCGGCATCGCCGCGGCTGCCGCCATCGGCCGCCGGCGCCGGTCGATCCGCGGAACCACGCGCCGGCCGCCTGGTTCGGTCGCCATGGTGCCCCTCACTCCCGGCCCGGCCGCGCGAGCAGGCGCTCGGCGGCGGCGGCGACGCGCGCCGCCTCGATCGAGCGGAGGCACCTGAAGTCGCCGGGCTCGCAGCGCCGCTGGTCGCACGGGCGGCACGGCAGGCCGGCCTGCTCGATCGATTCGGTGGGCAGGCGAGCCGGCCGCCACGGCGCGGACCGCGCGGCGAGCGTGGGGCCGTAGAGCCCCACGATGGGCACGCCGCTCGTGCCGGCCACGTGCAGCGGCCCGCTGTCGCCGCCGACGAACAGCGCCGCCACGTCCATCAGCGCCCGCAGCTCGGCCAGGCCGAAGTCGATCGCGTCGATGACGTGCCGCCCGCCCGGCCCGAGGCGCGCGCGGGCCTGCGCGCCGACCTCCCGCGCCGCCAGGGCTTCCGACGGCCCCGAGACCACGATCACCCGCCGGTCGGGGCTCGCCGCGGCCAGCTCGGCGACGAGCGAGGCCCACGACGCCGCCGGCCAGCGCCGAAAGGCGTTTCCCGCGCTCACGTGCAGCACGACGATCCGGTGGCACTCGGGGTCCGCGCCGGCGCCGGCCAGCTTGGCCGCCACCGCGCGGGCCGCCGCGGCCGACACCGGCATCTCGGTCGGGTCGCGCTCGGGGTCCGGGGCGTCGATGCCGAGCGGCGCCAGCAGGTCCCACTGGTTCACCACCGAGTGCCGCGGGCGCGGCGATCGCGTGCGGGCGACCCGGTCAGTGTACATCCAGGCGCGGCCGGGCATGGCATAGCCGATGCGCCGGGGCGCGCCCGTGGCCAGCGAGAGCCACGCGGCGCGCGGGCCGCCGTGCAGGTCGAGCACCAGGTCGTAGCGGTCGGCCCGCAGGCGCCGCGCGAGCCGGAGGTCGGCGGCCAGCCGGCCG
>JAJXZZ010000481.1 GCA_021779795.1 Acidobacteriota bacterium
GACTACCTGGTGCGCGGCGACACCAGGACCGCCAACATCATGATGGGGGACCACGAGCAGGGGCTCGCGTTCCTGAAGAAGGTGGCGATCGACCAGCACCTGCTGGTCCGCAACCGCGAGTTCGACTTGATCCCCCTCATCGAGAAGCACCCCGACCTGCTCGGCATCGGCCTCGACGAGGACACGGCCATCGTGGTGCAGGGCGACGAGTTCGAGGTGATGGGACGCTCGCGGGTGGCGATCTACGACAACCACAAGATGATCCCGCCGGATGGGAAGTTCTACTTCCTCGTCCCGGGCGATCGGTACAACCTCGCGACGCGCAAGGCCACGCGCCCGTCGGCCCGCGGCACGTCTCCGCTCGACCGGGTGAAGGACATCCCCTGGAAGTAGGCGTCGGCTACACGATCTCGTCGTACTCCGAGGGATCGACCACCGCCTCGAGGACGACCGGGCCGCCTGAGGCGAGCGCGCGCGAGAAGGCCGCGCGGAACGCGTCGTCGCTCTCGACCACCTCCACCGGCGCGCCGAACAGCGTGTCGCTCGGGCGATAGCGGTCGCCGTAGAGCTGCACGCCGGACCAGGCAAACTTCCGCCGCGACTGCTTCACGCGGATCAGGCTCAGGTAGCGGTCGCGGAGCACGACGAACACGACCCGCAGCCCGAGCCTCACGGCCGTGTTGATCTCGCCCGCCATCATCAGGTAGCCGCCGTCGCCCACGCAGGCGACAACCTGCCGCTCCGGGCACACCAGGCCGGCGGCCACCGCCGCCGGGATCGAGAACCCCATCGACGACCAGCCGTTCGACACGAGCAGGCGCCCGGGCCCGCGCGGGTCCCAGAGCTGCGCCACCAGGTGCGTGTGGGCGCCGACGTCCACGGTGAGGAGCCCGTCCGGCGCCATCAGCTCGCGCATGCCCGCCACGACCTGGTGCGGCGAGAAGCCGCGCCCGGCCGGCATCAGCGCCTCGCGGAGCCGCCGCCGATGCGTCGGCACGCTCGCCATGTCCCACTGGTGCGCGAGCGGCTCGGCCGCGGCGAGGCGCTCGAGCGAGTGCCGGATGTCGCCGACCACGTCGCACGCCGGCGCGTGGGTGGGCGCCAGGTCGGCCGGCACGGTGTCGACGTGGACGATCGGCACGCCGCGCGGCACGAAGTCCTCGTAGTTGAACTCGACCGGGTCGTAGCCGACGCCGATCACCAGGTCGGCGGGCCGGCAGAACTCGGCGACGATGTCGCGGCGCGCGCGGCCGACGACGCCCACGAAGCGGCCGCCGTCCTCGGGGACGTGACCCTTGGCCATCATCGTGGACACGACGGGCAGGCGGTGGCGCTCGACGAATGCCGCCAGCGCGTCGGTCGCGCCCGCGCGGTTCATGGTCAGACCGACGGCGACCAGCGGGAACCGCGCCTTCCGCATCGCGGCCTCGGCGCGCACGAGCGCGTCGTCAGATGCGTGCGGCGCCGCCCGCCTGGCGGGTTCGGCGGCGATCGCCTCGACCGCCTCCTCTTCGGCCGTGTCCTCGGGGAAGTCGAGGTGGACCGGGCCGGGCTGCTCGTCGCGCGCGATCTCGAGGGCGCGCCGCAACGTGTCGGCGGCCGACGCCGACTCCAGCTCGGTCGTCCACTTGGTCAGCGGCCGGAAGAGCGCCTGGTGATCGATCTGCATCTGCACGGTGCGGCCGCGCCACGCGCGGCCCATCTTGCCGGTGAACGCCAGCATCGGCACGCGGTCCAGATACGCGTTGCCGACGCCGGTCGCCAGGTTCGTGGCGCCGGGGCCGAGCGTGGACAGGCACGCGCCGGGCCGCCCGGTCAGCCGGGCGCAGACGTCAGCCATGAAGCCGGCGGCGCCTTCGTGGCTGGCCAGGACGAACTGGACGCGGCTGCCCTCCATCGCCTGGATGAAGCGCAGGTTCTGGCCGCCCGGGTAGCCGAAGACGTGGCGGATTCCAGCTTGCTCCAGGGCAGAGACGACGAGGTCGGCGGTGGTTCGCATACGGGGGATTGTATCCGGCTTGGGCCGGCTCGTGAGGCGCCAGTCGCGGCCCGGTTCGCCGCGCCGGGCTCGGCTCGGCGGACCACGAACCCGCCCCGTGCGCCGACCCGGCCCGCGCCTGGCTCTCCAGTGCCAGCCCTGAGTCTCGCGCCCGGGCGGCGCGCAACATCCCGGTGGACCCGGCGGCCGCATCCGATGAGAATGGGCAGAGAGGAGCCGTCATGCACATCCACTTCATCGTCGTCCGCTCGACGCTCGGGCAGCTGCTGGTCGCGGCCACCGAGCGCGGCATCTGCAGCATCAAGCTCGGAGACTCGGCCCGCGCGCTCGAGCAGGATCTTCGGCGCGAGTATCCGAAGGCCGAGATCGACCGCGACCTCGGGCGCCGGTCGCCGGCGGTGACCGGCCTGCTCGCCTATCTCGCCGGCGAGCGCGCGCCGGCCAGCCTGCCGCTCGACGTGCCTGGCACGGTCTTCGAGCGGCGCGTCTGGCGGGCCCTGCAGCGCATCCCGGTCGGCCGGACGAAGTCGTACGGCGAGGTGGCCCGCGCC
>JAJXZZ010000482.1 GCA_021779795.1 Acidobacteriota bacterium
GAAGTACATCATCGGCAAGGTGCAGGTGCGGTGGTGGCCCCTGCCGGACGCGACGATCTTCCACTAGGAAGGCTCAGGAGAAGGCTCAGGGCTCAAGGCTCAGGGCTCAGGGACGGGAGAGGGCGCAGAAGAAGGCTCAGGGCTCAAGGGCTCAGGGGGGCGGGTCAGCGAGGTGATCAACGCGCAGAGACCCGCCAACAGATCCCTGTATTGAGCTTCGAGCAACGCGGCATCCTCAGCGTTGATTAGCGCAAGCCGGGCTGCGAGTTCGACGAGATAGCGGGCCTCGGCTGCCGACCCCAACGAGACGTTGAGGAAACTCACGTACTCCGCCGTCGTTCGTCGCGCACATCCTTCCACGATGTTCGAGGCCGCGGAAACGGCGGCGCGTCGAATCTGCGACTGCAGGCCAAAGCGCTCTTGGACCGGAAAGTGCTGCGTGGACCGGTACACGGCCAACACGAGCGCGTCCGCCTGTTGGAATACGCGCAGTCGCCGGTGATCTCGACTCATGCGGGCTGGCGCCTGCAAAACGGTCACCAGGTGGTCCGGCGTACGCGGCACGATGAAACCGACAGCCCTCTCGCCCGAGACGGCCCGTGCCCAGCGGCGCACCGCCCCGCACCCTCTTCCGTCCCTGAGCCCTGAGCCTTGAGCCTTCTTCCCAGCCTTGAGCCCTCTTTTCCGTGCCTGAGCCTTGAGCCCTGAGCCTTCTTCTGAGCCCTGAGCCTTCTTCCTCAGCTCTGCTCCGCGGGCCCGTAGATCGTCTCGATCAGCGGCCGCCAGCGCTGCTCCACGACCTGGCGGCGCACCTTCATCGTCGGCGTCAACTCGCCGCGCTCCATGGTGAACTCGGTCGGCAGGAGGGCGAAGCGCTTGACCCGCTCGAACTGGGCCAGGCTGCCGTTGAGCCGGTCGAGCACCTCCTGGTAGAGCCGCAGCACCTCGGGATGGCGCACCAGTTCCTCGCGCGACGCGGCGCGGAGCTTCATCGCCGTAATCCGCGCTTCCAGCCTCGCGAAGTCGGGCACCAGCAGCGCCGCGGGGAACTTGCGCTGCTCGCCGATGAGCACGGCTTCCGAGACGAGGGGATCGGTCTTCAGCAGGTTCTCGAGCGGCTGCGGCGCGATCTTCTTGCCGCCGGAGGTGACGATCAGGTCCTTCTTGCGGTCGGTGATGGAGAGGTAGCCGTCCTCGCTCAGGCACCCGATGTCGCCGGTGTGCAGCCAGCCGCCGGCCAGCGTCTCCTCGGTCGCCGTCTGCCGCTTGTAGTAGCCCTGCATGATGTTCGGGCCGCGGACCAGGATCTCGCCGTCGCTCGCGATGCTCACCTCGACGCCCGGCAGCGGCTTGCCCACCGTGCCGAGCCGCGGCGCGTCGAGCGGGTTGCCCGAGATGCCCGGCGAGCTCTCGGTCAGCCCGTAGGCCTCGAGGATCGGCAGGTTGATGGCGTAGAAGAACTCCCCCACCTTGGGCGAGAGCGGCGCGCTGCCCGACACGAGGAACCGCAGCCGGCCGCCGACCCGCTGGCGGATGGCGGTGAACACGAGCCGGTCGGCCACGGCGTGCCTGGCGCGCAGCAGCGGCGGGACGGGGCGCCCCGACAGCCAGCGCCTCGCGTAGTCGTAGCCGACGCCGATGCCCCAGTCGGCCAGCCGCTTGCGCGGCCCCGACAGGCCCTTCAGCCCTTCCTGGATCGACTGGTAGAACTTCTCCCACGCCCGAGGCACGCCGGTCATCACCGTCGGCCTGACCTGCTGCAGGTCCCGCGCCACGGTGGCCATCGACTCGGCGAAGTAGATGCTCACGCCGTCGAACAGGCACCGGAACAGCACGACCCGCTCGAACACGTGGCTGAGCGGCAGGAACGAGAGGATGCGGTCGGAGGACGCCAGGCCGATCCAGCCCTGCGTCGCCAGCACGTTCGACACGATGTTCCGGTGGGTCAGCATGACCCCCTTCGGTTCGCCCGTCGTGCCGGAGGTGTAGACGATGGTCGCCAGCGCCTCGGGCCGCACGGCGGCCACCGCCTCGCGGTACCGATCGGCCTCGGTCGCGTCGGCCGCCAGCGCGGCGCGACCGCGGCCGACGACGTCGGCGAAGGTAACGACCGGGAACCGCCCGCCGGGGTCGTCGCCGTCCATGACGACGATCGTCTCGAGCTCGCAGGCCTCGGGGACGGCCTCGTTGATCTTCGACACCTGCGCGGCGTTGGCCACGATGGCGATGCGCGCGCCGGTTTCGGCGAGGATGAACCAGACCTGCGGCGCCGACAGCGTCGGGTAGACCGGCACGGTGACGGCGCCCGAGGCGAGCACGGCGAGGTCGCTGACGACCCACTCGGGGCGGCTGTCGCTGACGAGCCCCACCCGGTCGCCCGGCCGCAGGCCGAGCGTGCGAAGCCCGAGGGCGAAGGCGCGCGTCTCCTCGAACAGTTCCGCGGTGGATCGCGCCTGCGGCCCTCGTTCGGTGCAGCGGCACAGCATGTCGGCCTTGTCGAACCGGTCGAGGCACCGGAACGTCAGGTCGGCGAGGGTGATCAGATCGGA
>JAJXZZ010000483.1 GCA_021779795.1 Acidobacteriota bacterium
CCGAGGCCGTCGCCGGCGGCGCAGCCGTGGCGGCGGCGCGGGGCGCGGCGG
The DNA here is from genome assembly GCA_021779795.1 of Acidobacteriota bacterium. Classification (GTDB taxonomy): domain Bacteria; phylum Acidobacteriota; class Vicinamibacteria; order Vicinamibacterales; family Fen-181; genus FEN-299. The sequence goes on from JAJXZZ010000483.1 coordinate 52, forward strand.
TCCTGGCGGCGGCGGGCTTCGGGGCGGCGCTCGTCGCGGCGGGCTTGCCGATCGCGTCCAGCCGCTTCTGCGCCAGGCGGCCGTAGTACGAGTTCATGTAGTCGGCCGTCACGATGGCGTAGACGGCGGCGGCGCCCGCGTGGTCGCCGAGCTTCTCGCGCGAGCGGCCCGACCAGTAGAGGAATGCCGGCCGGTAATCGGATCGCGGGAACGCGGCAGCCGCCCGCTCGAAGTAGGCCAGCGCGTCCTGCGGGCGCCCGTGGGTGTAGGCCCACCAGCCGGCCCTCCACGCGGCGCGCGTGGCGTGCGCCCCCTTCGGGAACTTCTGGTACAGCTCGCGGAAGGCCGCGTCGGCCTGTTCGCCCTCGTCGGCGAGGATGTAGTGCGTCGCGAGATCGTTCAGCGCGTCCTCGGCCCACGAGCTGCCCGGGAACGCGGTCACCAGGTCGTGCACCAGGCGCACGTAAGCGTCGTCGTCGCCCATCCCGCGCGTGGCCGAGAGCCAGAAGTAGCGCGCCTCGGCCTTGCGCGAGGCGGTGTCGAGAAGCGGCGAGAGCCGGTCGCGCGCCGCCTGGTAGCGGCCCAGGAACTGGTCGCACTCGGCCAGCCGCAGCTGCGCCAGCTCGCCGTCGTCGCCCGCGGCCGGAGGATCGATGGACGAGAAGGCCTCGCGCGCGTCGGCGTATCGGCGCGCCGCGAACAGCGCCTCGGCGCGGGCGATCTGCTTCTTCGCCTTCGCGGCCGGGTCCATCGGCGGCAGCGCGTCCTGGAGGGTGTCCAGCTCGTCGGCGGCGGCGCCGGCCGAGTCCCTGAGGGGATAGTCGAAGTAGAGACGCGTGAACGTCGCGGCGGCGCGGGCCCGATCGCCGGCGGCGAGGTACTCGCGGCCGAGCGCCAGCAGCGCGGCGTCGGGGCTGGCCGGCTGGCGCGAGAGCAGCTCCTCGTAGAGCTTCGCGGAGGCGGCGTGGTCGCCGAGCGCCGACTGCGCCTCGGCCTCGCGGGCGATCACCGACTCGGCCAGGAAGCCCGCGACCGCCGGCGAGGCGTGCAGGCGGGCGAGGATCGCCCCGGCGTCGGCCGGGCGCGAGAGCGCGAGCAGGCAGACGGCGCGGTAGTAGTCCGCGTAGGCGGCGAGCGGCCACTTGACGCGGGCCGCCGACGTGAAGCGCGGCAGCGCGCGCGCCGGCTTGTCGTTGGCGAGGTCGCCGAGCGCCGCCCTCATGACCCATGCCGGGCCGGCGAAAGACGACGGCGCAGTTCGCGTGGGAACGAGCCAGAACCCGGCCGCGTCCGTGGGGATTGGGACGATCGGCTTCGCGGCCAGCTCTGCGGGAACGGGGGGCGCGGCCGCGTCGTCCTGGCCTGTCGGCCGGCCCTGGAGGCCGGCGCCGGCCAGCGCCACCATCCCGACCATCACGAGAGCGCCGGCCAGCCGGCGCGGAAAACGGCCCTTCTCCATCACCCTCACGAACGTCCAAGCAGGTCAGCGTTGCCGTCGGCCAGCGTCTGCACCACCTCGGCGTCGAAGATGGCGCCGCGGCGGGCGACCGTGTCGGGAATCCTCTCTTCGTAGCGGACGCGCGCCCGCTCGATGTCGGGCCCGAGGCGCGCGAGCAGGTCGCGTTCGAGGCGCCCCTGCTCCACCGCCGCTTCCTGGTACAGCTTGAGCTCCGAAATCAGCAGCCGCGCGTACTGGCGCGCCGAGTCCTCTTCGCGCTCGATCTCGGCGGCATCCGGCACGGCGGCCTGCCTGTGCGCGGCGCCGTAAGCGCCCGCCTGGGCGGCGGCCTGCCCGGCGGCCTTCGGGCCGGGCGCGTGCGTAATCGTCAGCGCCTCCAGGCAGCGGCCGGCGTGCCGCGCCAGGATCTCGAGCAGTTCGGGCCACGTGGCCGGCACGACCGGGACTTCGTGTCCCGCAGCATCAGCATACAGGATCGCCACCGTCTTTCCGCCCACGAGGATCGGGACGGCGAGGCCGGCGCGCCCGTCGGGCGGCGCGAGCAGGCTCGACAGCGACGGGTCCTCGATGGCCAGCGGCGCCTCGGTGGTGGACACCGCGTGGGCCTGGCCGAGGGCGAGGCCGAAGATCGTGCCCGCCTCGATCGGCACGTCGATGGCCGTCGGGTCGGACGAGGGGAGGCCGCGGAGCGCCCAGGCGCGAAGGCGCTGTCCGGTGACCAGGAGGACGGCGGCGCGGCCGCTCTCGCCGGCGGCGCGGTCGGCAAGCGTGTTCAGGACGTCGGTGAGCGAGCGGGCGGCGTCGAGCTGGCGGATGGCCGTGAGCAGCCGGTCCGTGCAGGCCATCTCCTGCTCGCGGTCGGCGGCGTGGACGACCTCGCGAAGCCGGGCCGCGGCGTCGGCGGACTGGCGGGCTTCGGCAGCTTCGGCGTGGGCGGCCTCGAGCTGCTGGGCCGCGTGGTTCGCAGCGTCGCGCGCTTCGGCCGTCTCGGCCCGGGCGGCATCGAGCTGCTGGGCCGTGCTGGCGGCGGCGTCGC
>JAJXZZ010000484.1 GCA_021779795.1 Acidobacteriota bacterium
GGGGAGTTCCCACACCGCAAGATCGCCGGCCCGGGCGTCCAGTGGTACATCGCGCCCGGGTCGAACAAGCCGATGCGGCGCACGGACCCGGCCGGCCGCGTCTGCCATTGGATCCTGGAGATCCACCTGGCCGACCGGGCCCGCGGCTTCGGCGGCTTCTACGAGCAGCTGCTCGACCTCAGTCGAGGGGATACGTGACGCCGGTGAGTTCCTCCGACACCGCCCACAACCGCCGCTGCATGTCGACGTCGTGGGACTTCTCGCTGGACCCGACGAGCTTGGGATAGCCGCGGGTCTCGGCGAATCCGTCGGGGCCGTAGTACTGGCCGCCGAGCACGCCCGGGTCGGTCGCGGCCCGCAACGTGGGAAGGGCGCCCATGGCCGCGTCCTGAGCGATCACCGAGAAGAACACGTTGACGAGCGGCCGGAACACCGTGGGCGTGTAGCGGCCCAGCTCGGTGTTCGACCCGCCGGGGTGGGCGGCGGCGGCGATCGTCGTGCCGTGGGGGGCGAGCTTGTGCTGCAGCTCGTAGGTGAACAGCAGGTTGGCCAGCTTGGCCTGCCCGTAGGCCGCCACCCGGTTGTAAGAGCGCTCCCACTGCAGGTCGTCGAAGTGGATGTCGGCGAGGATGCGGTGGCCCATGCTGCTCACCGTCACGACCCGCGATCCGGGGACCGGCAGCAGCCGCTCCAGCAGCAGGCCGGTGAGCGCGAAGTGGCCCAGGTGGTTGGTGCCGAACTGCATCTCGAAGCCGTCTTTGGTGGTTTCCTTCGGCGTGTACATGACGCCGGCGTTGTTGATCAGCAGGTCGATCCGCTCGTGGTCGGCCTTGAGTTGATCGGCCGCGGCCCGGACGGAGTCCAGCGACGTCAGGTCGAGCTCCTGCAGCGTTACCTCGGCGTGCGGGCTCCTGGCGGCGATCCGGGCGGCGGCGTCCTTGCCCTTGTCCAGGTTGCGCACGGCCAGCACGACGCGGGCGCCGTGGTCGGCCAGCGCGGCGGCGGTCTCGTAACCCAGGCCGGTGTTGGCCCCGGTGATGACGGCGACGCGGCCGGTCTGGTCGGGGATGTCCGCTGCGGTCCATTTGGCCATGGAAGGCTCCTAACCTAGTAAGGTAAACGGGGCGAGCGCTCCGGTTGGCCCAACTATACGGAACGTGCGCCCCGCTTTGTCAACCGCTGGATGGTGAAGAACAGATGGCGCAACCCGCACGGCCGTTGCGCGCCGACGCGGCGCGCAACCGGGCCCGCGTGCTGGACGTGGCCTACGAAACGTTTGCGGACGAGGGCCTGTCCGTGCCGATCGACGAGATCGCCCGGCGCGCCGGGGTTGGGGCCGGCACTGTCTATCGGCACTTCCCGACCAAGGAGGCGCTGTTCACCGCGGTCATCGCGGACCGCATGGGCAGGATGGTCGACGACGGGCGCGCCCTGTTGGAGTCCGAGGGCCCGGGGGAGGCGCTCTTCACCTTCCTGCGCTCGCTGGTGTTGCAGTGGGGGGCCGCGGACCGCGGCCTGGTCGACGCCCTGGCCGGCTACGGGATCGACGTCGCCTGCGCCGCGCCCGAGGCGGAAGACGCCTTCAAGGCGATGCTCGGCGAGCTGCTGCGCGCCGCGCAGGAAGCCGGCACGGCGCGGCGGGACATCGACATGCGGGACGTGAAGGCGATCCTCGTCGGATGCCAGGCGATGCAGGCGTACGACTCGGCGCTGGCCGAGCGGGCGACCGGCGTCGTCATCGACGGTTTACGCCCGCCGCGATAGGGGACAACTGTTCTTGCACTCGGCATAGGCGAGTGCTAAGAATGACGTTGGCACTCGCGACTGGCGAGTGCCAGGTCGGGACGGTGAGACCAGCAGGCACCTGGGGTCGTCCGTCGCGGGCACTGCACCCGGCCAGCGTAAGTAATGGGGTGGCCATCCGTGGTCACCTGGTGTCATCCCCGATCCGGAGGAATCACTTCGCAATGGCCAAGACAATTGCGTACGACGAAGAGGCCCGTCGCGGCCTCGAGCGGGGGCTCAACGCCCTCGCCGACGCGGTAAAGGTGACGTTGGGTCCCAAGGGCCGCAACGTCGTCCTGGAAAAGAAGTGGGGCGCCCCCACGATCACCAACGATGGTGTGTCCATCGCCAAGGAGATCGAGCTGGAGGACCCGTACGAGAAGATCGGCGCCGAGCTGGTCAAGGAAGTCGCCAAGAAGACCGACGACGTCGCCGGTGACGGCACGACGACGGCCACGGTGCTGGCCCAGGCGCTGGTCAAGGAGGGCCTGCGCAACGTCGCGGCGGGCGCCAACCCGCTGAGCCTCAAGCGCGGCATCGAGAAGGCGGTCGAGAAGGTCACCGAGACCCTGCTCAAGTCGGCCAAGGAGGTCGAGACCAAGGACCAGATCGCGGCCACCGCGGCGATTTCCGCGGGCGACCAGTCGATCGGCGACCTGATCGCCGAGGCGATGGACAAGGTCGGCAACGAGGGCGTCATCACCGTCGAGGAGTCCAACACCTTCGGCCTGCAGCTCGAGCTCACCGAGGGCATGC
>JAJXZZ010000485.1 GCA_021779795.1 Acidobacteriota bacterium
GTTCGCCTTCGACGGCCGGATCCTCAACGGCGTGCCGAAGCAGGAGGAGCGCTGGATGCGCGTGCAGGCGGCCACGGACCGCGCCCTCGGTGACGCGCTCGGCCAGCTCTACGTGCGCCGCGCCTTCAGCCCCGAGGCGAAGGCCAAGATGATCACGCTCGTCGCCAACCTCCGCGCCGCGCTGAAGGCCCGCATCGAGACGCTCGACTGGATGAGCCCCGCCACCAAGGCGCAGGCGCTCCGCAAGCTGGCCGCCTTCGGCGTCAAGGTCGGCTACCCCGACAAGTGGCGCGACTACTCGGCCCTCCAGATCACCCGCGCCTCGTACGCCGGGAACGTCCTCCGGGCGCAGCGCTTCGAGAGCAACCGAAACCTCGCGAAGCTCGGCAAGCCGATCGACCGAACCGAGTGGGGGATGACGACCCCCACGGTCAACGCGTACTACAGCCCCACGATGAACGAGATCGTCTTCCCGGCCGGCATCCTGCAGCCGCCGTTCTTCGACCCGAAGGCCGACGACGCGGTGAACTACGGCGGGATCGGGGCGGTGATCGGCCACGAGATGGGGCACGGGTTCGACGACAGCGGGAGCCAGTTCGACGCCGAGGGCAACCTGAAGAACTGGTGGACCGACGCCGACCGCGCCGCCTACAAGGCGCACACCGACAAGCTCGTGCAGGAGTTCGACGGGTTCGAGGCGCTGCCCGGCGAGTACGTCAACGGGAAGCTCACGCTCGGCGAGAACATCGGCGACCTCGGCGGCCTGACCATCGCCTACGCGGCGCTCGAGAAGGCGCTGGCCGGCAAGCCCCGCCCGCCGCTCATCGACGGGTTCACCCCCGAGCAGCGGTTCTTCCTGAGCTGGGCGCAGATCTGGCGGCAGACGATCCGCCCCGAGGCGCAGAGCGTGCGGCTCAAGACCGACCCGCACAGCCCCGGCAAGTTCCGGGTGAACGGCCCGCTCGGCAACATGCCCGAATTCTTTGCCGCCTTCGCGTGCAAGCCCGGGTCGCCGATGGTCAGGCCGCCCGATCTCCGCACCAGCATCTGGTAGGTCGCGGCGCGAAGAGAACGAGAAGGCGTGACGCCAACCCGAGAGGACCGAGATGCAGACGACCGCCCTCAGCACGAGTGACGAGTTCCTGAAGGCGTGGCCCGAGTTCGCTCCCGATGGGGAGGTGGAGCGGCTCAGGGCGCGCGAGTTCGGCAGGCTCGACGCCGAGGGGCACGTCTATCTCGACTACACGGGCGCGGGGCTGGCCGGGGCGTCGCAGATCCGGCGGCACGCCGACCTGCTGCTCGGCCACGTCCTCGGGAACCCGCACTCGGTGAGCCCGACGTCGCACCTGGCGACGGAGCTCGTCGAGGGGGCGCGGCGCCACGTCCTCTCGTTTTTCAACGCCTCGCCCGACGACTACATGGTCGTCTTCACGGCGAACGCCAGCCACGCGCTCAAGCTCGTCGGCGAGTCCTACCCCTTCGCCCGCCGCCGGCGGTTCGTGCTGACGTACGACAATCACAACTCGGTCAACGGCATCCGCGAGTTCGCGCGGGCGGCCGGGGCGGAAATCGCCTACGTCCCGATCGTGCCGCCCGACCTGCGGGTGGATTCCTCGGCCGTCGCCGCGGCGCTCGACGCCGGCGGGCGCCCCGAACCGGGGCTGTTCGCTTTCCCCGCGCAGTCGAACTTCTCGGGGGTGCGGCACGACCTGTCGTGGATCGACGCGGCGCACGCGCAGGGGTGGCACGTCCTGCTCGACGCGGCGGCGTTCGTGCCCACCAACCGCCTGGATCTCTCCCGCTGGAGCCCCGACTTCGTCGTCCTCTCGTTCTACAAGATGTTCGGCTACCCGACCGGCGTCGGGGCGCTCGTCGCCAGGAAGGCGGCGCTCGGCCTGCTGCGCCGCCCGTGGTTTGCGGGCGGCACGATCACGGTGGCCTCGGTCGGCGCCGATCGGTACCACCTGGCGGCCGGGCCGGCGGCCTTCGAGGACGGGACCGTGAATTTCGCGAGCCTCCCGGCGATCGACCTGGGCCTCGACTTCCTCGAGCAGGTCGGCGTCGAGAACATCCACCGCCGCGTCGAGGCGCTGACGGGCTGGCTGATCGACGCGCTGCTCTCGCTGCGCCACTCGAACGGCGAGCGGCTGATCACCCTCTACGGGCCGGCCGGCACCGAGGCCCGCGGCGGCACGATCACCGTCAACTTCCGCGACGAGGCGGGGCGGTTCATCGACCACAAGACCATCGAGGGGCGGGCCAGCGAACGCGGGATCTCGATCCGGTCGGGCTGCTTCTGCAACCCGGGCGCGGGCGAGATGGCCATGGGGATCCAGGCCGACGCGATGAGGGGCTGCTTCGTCCGGCTCGCGGACCGGATCACCTACGACGACTTCATGCGCTGCATCGACGGAAAGAGCACCGGCGCAGTCCGGATGTCGCTTGGCCTGGCCAGCACGTTCGGCGACGCCAGGGCATTCGTCGATTTCGCACGAGAGTTCCTGTCGTAAGTCACTGTCAGAGAGCGTCTTGCATG
>JAJXZZ010000069.1 GCA_021779795.1 Acidobacteriota bacterium
CAGCGTCACGCGCAGCACGCGTCGGCCGCCGAGGACCGTCGTCGTGATCCAGCCCGTGCCCGCCCGGTTGTACGCCTCGCGAATCCGCAGGTTGAGCTCGTCCAGCTCCGCCTCGGGCCTTGGCGCGGCGCCGACGTAGCGGAAGCAGAGGATGTTCGACTCGGGCTCGTGAACGGGGGCGAAGTCGGGGTGCGCCACGACGGCCGCGTGCATCCGGCGCGCGTTCTCGCAGAGGTGGTCGTAGAGGGCGCCGAGGCCGTCGGCGCCGTGGCGCTGGAGCGCCGCCCAGACCTTGAAGGCGTCGATGCGCCGCGAGCAGGTGAAGCTCCGGAGCCCCTGGTCCCAGCTTCGCGCGCCGCCGCCTCCGTGGAAGAGGTACGGCGCCCGCTGGCTGAACGCCGCCTCGAGGTCGGCCTCGTCGCGAACGAGCACGACGCTGGCCGTGAGCGGCATGAGCATCATCTTGTGCGGGTCCCACGCGACCGAGCGCGCGCGGTGAAGGCCCGCCAGCCTCCGGGCGTGCGACGGGGAGAACAGGGCCGACGCGCCGTGGGCGCCGTCCACGTGCAGCCAGGTCCCCCGCGCCTCGCACAGCCGGCCGATCGCGTCGATGTCGTCGAACGATCCGGTCGCGGTCGTGCCGGCCGTGGCCACCACGGCCATCACGGCACGCCCCTCGCGGTGGAGGCGGTCGAGCTCGCTCCCGAGCGCACCGACGTCCATTTTGAACGCCTTCGAGGGGATGACGACGGCGTTGTCCGTGCCGATCCCCAGTTCGCCGATGGCGCGGGCGACGCCGTAGTGCGCGTGCTCGCCGCAGACCACGACCGGCGGGTTCGCGCCGACGCCCTTCTTCCACGCGTCGGGCATCGCCGCCTGCCGGGCTGCCAGGAGCCCGGCGAACGTCGCCTCGGTGCCGCCGGAGGTGAACGTGCCGCCGGCGCCGGGACCGAAGCCGGCCAGCTCGCACATCCACCGGACGACCTGCGTCTCGACGATCGTCCCGACGGGCGACATCTCCCAGACGGCGCCCGACTGGTTGACGGCCGACGTGAGGGCCTCCGTCCAGACGGCGACCGGCAGCGGCGCCGACACCTGGTGGCCCATCGATCGGGGATGGGTGAGGTGATTGCAGTCGGGCAGGACGTCGCGTTCGAGGCGGTCGAGCACCGCCTGGATGGGCCGCCCGGCGCGGGGCAGCGGCTCGTCGAAGCGCCGGGCCAGGTCTTCGGGGGGCAGTCGCGTCGAGACGTCGCCCGCGCCGTCGCGCGTCTCGGCGAAGTACCGGGCCGTCAGCTCCATGAAGGCCCGCGCCACCTCCGGCGACGCGTCCTGTTCGAGGTCGGAGAGAATGGGATGAAGAGGCATGGTGGTTGGCTGGTGGAAGGCGGTGCCGCACAGGGCTGAAGCTGCCGCCCGTGCCGCACAGGGCTGAAGCTGCCGCCCGTGCCGCACAGGGCTGAAGCTGCCGCCCGTGCCGCACAGGGCTGAAGCCCTATGGTATCCGTTCTATCGGGGCAGCGGCGTCACTGCCACTGCCATTATCACTGTTACTGTCTGTGTCTCTGTCCCTGCCAAGTCTTCAATACCCATGCCCCGCCTCAACGGTCGCAGCAGGCCTTTAGGCCTGCTCGGCACCGACACCCCTGCCCCGCCTCAACGGTCACAGCAGGCCTTCAGGCCTGCTCAGCACGCAGGTTCATGCCCAAGATCTCCTCGAGTTCCTGGGTGCTATACACATCTGACCCGATGAATGGGTGGCGCCCGATTCTCCCGGCCAAGCCGGCCTTGGCCGGATTCATGATGACGTACCGGACCGCATCCATCGTCGATTCGCCGTCCCTCAGCACGCGATCGCTGTACCCGGGCATCCACAGCGCCTCGTGCTCCTCGCGCACGTACCAGTAGCCTGAGAACTGCTTCCATCGAGCGACCATTCGCCGAAGGTCCGCCTGTTCCGACAGGCCTTCGACCACCAGGTGAACGTGGTCGGGCATGAAGCAGTACGCGAGAAGTGCAAACGCGCCATCGTTCAGGCATGTGCGTAACTGCCCGAGCACGTGCTCCACGGCCGACTCACTCTGAAAGGGCTTCGATGACCGCCTTGTGCAAACCGTCAGGAAATAGCGGTGGCAGCCGGTGTACGAGAAGCCTGGAAGTCGGCCGGGCCGCGGATGATGCACGTCCCGAGTGCTTGCAACAACCGATCCGGCCCCCCCGCTGCTTTGCCCTGCCCCCGCTGCTTTGCCCTGCCCCAGCTGCTTTGCCCTGCCCCAGCTGCTTTGCCCTGCCCCCGCTGCCGTGCCCTGCCCCCGCTGCCGTGCCCTGCCCCCGCTGCCCCGGATGAACGGTCACAGCAGGCCTTCAGGCCTGCTCAGCACCGCTCAGGCCTGCTCAGCACCGACTACCTGCCGATCCGCTCCGTCATTTCCGTTTCCACGTTGTCGAAGAACACGCCCTGCCACTGGCCCGGCGCGAGCGGAGGGACGGTCAGCTCGAGCGTGTGCTCGCGGTCGGCGGCGAGCCGCGACAGGTCGGCGTAGAAACCGACGAACGTGCCGGGCGCCGCGCGCACGGCCGAGTACGCCTTCTTCAGCTCGACGGTCCGGCCGTCGATCCTGAGGCTCGTCTCCCACGCCGAATTCGGCTCGGCGATCTGCACGAACAGCAGCAGCCGCTCGGGCGCAAGCCACGTGGTCTCGAAGTCCTCGGTCGTCCACGGGATCGGCCAGGCCCGGCGGCGCGCCGCCAACTGGTCGAAGACCCGCCGCGGCACTGTGAAGCGAGCCGTGAAACGGCCGCCTCGAAACGCCGGGTCGTCGGCGCCGACCTGCTGGTAGTGGCGGAACGGCGCTCCCGCGAACGAGACGGCGATCGACAGGGCGCCGGAGGCCGTCCGCGCGAACGGCACCGCCTTGCCGTTCACCTCGACGACGGTGGCCGCCGAGGCCTGCGGCAAGGTGACCACCAGGTTCGCCGTCGTGCCGACCTCGCCGCGCGCGCCGTCGATCGCCACGACGCCGCCGGCATTCCTGACCGAACCGGTGGCGCCGAACAGTCGCGCCTCCGCCGTCGTCGGCGCGGGCCGGAGTTCCAGCACCACGGCCGACCCGCCGTTCATCGGGACCGAGACCTCGTCGCCGGCCGTCCAGAAGCCGACGCCCGGTTTGCCCACCAGCAGGCCCTCGTTCGGGTACAGCTCGGCGACCTGCACGGCGCCGCGCCCGGCAAAGCCGATCGACGCGTCGAGCGCGAACCGCGCGTCGAGCCGCCGCCCGTTCGGATTGAACAGGAAGACGTAGCCGCGGTCGCCGACGATGGCCGACGTGCCGTCCACCTTCCCGATCGCCGGCTGCCCGAGGATCGTGCGCGTGTGGCGCAGGTACTCCTTGTTGGCGGCCGTCCAGTCGATCCAGCGGCGGAAGAACCGGCGGTCGGCCTCCGAGAAGGCCGCGTGCTCGGCCGGGTCGCGCGCCGGGATCATGTCGATCACGTTGTTCCACCCGGCCACCGCGATCGACGACAGCAGCGAGTACCGCCACCCCAGGTAGTCCCAGTCGCGCACGCGGAACGGCAGCAGCATCACGCCGCGGTCGGTCTTCTTCTCGGGCATCTCGCCGGTGTCGTCGGCGCGGGACGTCTGGTGGGTGATGAAACCCGGCACCAGCTCGCTCGGCGCGAACTCGTAGTTGCGGTACCGGTAAGCCGTCCACCGCTCGCGGTCGGCCGACACGCGGTCGAAGTGCAGGTCGGGGAACGGCACGAAGCTCTCGGGCTGCTCGTCGTTGAACGTCGGGTGCGGGTAGCTGCCCGCCAGCCAGCCCCACGGGCCGTAGAGGTGATAGGCCTGCCGCCCGTCGATGACGATGTCGGGGATGCGGCGGCGGAGCGCCTCCATCACGCGCCGCCAGCCCGACCACTGCGCGTAGGAGCTGGTGCCGTCGATGTTGAGGAACGTGTGGTCGAACGAGTAGCCGCCGAGGCCCAGCCGGTCGTGGAACTCGACGAGCGTCTCGATCAGCCAGTCCTGCAGGCTGCGGAAGCCGAGGTTGGCGTACAGGTGCCCGGGCCTGCCCCGGCGCGCGGTGAGCCACGCCGGGTTCTGCGAGAAGGCGAGCACCGGATAGACGTAGGCGAGCAGCTTGATCTGCCGGGACGCGGCGTAGTCCGCCATCTCCCGAACGGTGGGAGGAACCGTCCCCGTCTTCGGGTTCCACTCGTTCTGCCGGATCTTCTGGCCGAGGCCGGCCCAGAGCAGGTTCTCCCAGCTCCAGTCGTCGGTGCTGTCCTCGCGCCGGGCGAGATCGGAGTTGGTGGGCGCGAAGATGGCGTACCGCGCGCCGAGCGCGGCGGCCGTGTCGAGCACGCGTTTGTACTCGGTCCGCCCCGCGGGCGTCGCGATGTCGATCTGGTAGTCGTTCAGGCACCAGGGCACGAAAACGTTCAGCGGCTCGCGAGGCCGCGCCAGCGTGAACGCCCGCACCATTCCGGTGAAGGCGTCGATCTCCGCCTGGTCCATGCCGGGCGCCGCGTCGGGCGGGCCGGCCTTCCACTCGGCCAGCATCCGTGCGGGCAGCACGCGGCCGGTTGCCCGGTAGAGCGCGATCAGGCCGCGGTCCGCCACGAAGGGGCCGTCGGCCGGGTTCCAGTCGAGATCCGGCTTGTAGCGAAGCGAGAACGCCTCGCCGTCGCGACGGAACTCGAGGAATGGATTCTGCGCGATCACCAGCATCCCGCGCCCGCCGCCAAACCTGAGGCACCCGCCGTAATCGCCGGTGCCGAGCGACGGCCGCGCGCTGCGGGGCACGAACTGCGAGACGACCGGCTCGCCAACCGCCGAGTCGAACACCACCACGTCGGCGACGCGGTAGGGCTTGGTCGCTCCCTCGAACGTGACCTGCTTGCTCAGGAATCCCCAGCCCGGCTTCAGCTCGTAGACGACGCGGACGCGATACGGCGGGGCCGACCAGCGATAGGTCACGCGGTCGCCGGCGGCCTCGCGTTCCGGGGGCGGCAGCGCGGGGCTGGCGATCGTCCGTCCGTCGACGGTCGCCTCGAAGTCGTCGCGCGGCAGCCGAACGGTGAAGCCGGCGCTCGAGATCGAGACGAGGCCCCGCTCGCCGAACTCGGCCGAGACGGCACCGTTCGTGAGTGTCGCCGGTGCGACCGCTCCATCGGCGCCGAGGCAGAGCAGGGCCGTGAAGATCGCGCACAGTGTCGCGAGCGTCGATCGGGACATGGCTGCGAACATTCTACAGGGCTGAGCGCGCGCCGGCGCAGAGAGGACGACGATCGGCCGGAAGCGGGTCGCGCGCTTCGCGCCGTTGACGGCGAGCCGAATCCGGGTGAATATCCTCCACGCGCGAGCGTGCCTTACGCCGTCGACTCTCGGCGTGTATCAGGAGGCGGAGCGCTTCTTCCCGATCGCGGCCCTGAAGTCGCCAGGACGTCATCAGGGAGGCCGCTCGGGCCCCTGCGAGGTGAGCCAAGGTCCGTTCTTCAGGAGGTCGCATGAGATCGAAGGCGTTCATTCTGTCCGCGCTGATCTTCGTCGCCGCGTCCGCCGCCGCCCAGAAGCCCCTGCAGGATTTCAAGGGGCTCAAGGACCCGGCCCTCTTCACGCGGATGCCGAACTTCTTCCTGGTCTCGGCAGCCTCGGTCGACGACAAGCAGTTCGACCGTTACCAGTTCTTCGTCACCGAGAAGACCAGCCGCGCGCAGAAAGCGGTCGAGGGACACCGCACGACCTGGAGGTACGTGCTCGACCGGAGCACCGGCGCCGGACCGAGCGCCCTCCAGATCAAGCGCAACTACCAGGACGCCGCCGCGCGGCTCGGCGGCAGGGTCCTGCACGACGACGCCTACCGGACGACGATCCTGATCGCCAAGGGAGGCCGCGAGACGTGGGTCGAGGTCGCCGCCCGGGTCGGCTACGAATACCAGGTGACCATCGTCGAGCGCGAGGCGATGGCGCAGGACGTGGTGGCCAACGCCGACGCGCTCAAGACCGGACTGGCCGCCACCGGCCACGTCGAGGTGCCGGGCATCTTCTTCGACACGGCGAAGTCGGACGTCAAGCCCGAGTCCAAGCCCGCGCTCGAGGAAATCGTGAGGCTGCTGCAGGCCGATCCGTCGCTGAAGGTCTGGGTCGTCGGGCACACCGACAACACCGGCGCCGAGGACCTGAACGTGACGCTGTCGCAGGCCCGGGCGGCGTCGGTAGTGAAGGCGCTGACGGGGATGGGGATCGCGCCCGCCCGGCTCGGATCGCACGGCGCGGGGCCCTACGCGCCGGTGGCCGAGAACGCAACCGATGAGGGGCGCGCGAAGAACCGGCGGGTCGAACTGGTCGCGCGGCAGTAAGAACCGGGGGGTTCAGGGGCCGGAGCGGGACGCCGCTCCGACCCCTGAAGGCTATTTCAGGCCGCGGGCCTTGAGCAGCGGCTCGACGCTGGCGTCCCTGCCGCGGAACGCCTTGTAGGCCGTCAACGCGTCAACCGTGCCGCCCTGCTCGAGCAGCGTGCGGAACTTCTTCGCCGTCGCCTGGTCGAAGAGGTTGCCCGTCTCCTTGAACGCCTGGAACGCGTCCTTGTCGTAGACCTCGCTCCAGATGTAGGCGTAGTACCCCGCCGAGTAGCCGCCCGCGAAGATGTGGCTGAAGTACGTGCTGCGGTAGCGGGGCGGGATCTCGGGCAGCAGCCGGATCTTCTCCATCGCCGCCTTCTCGAACGCGTCGGTGTCCTGCTCGACCGGTGTCGTCAGCGTGTGCCAGCCCATGTCGAGCAGCGACGCCGCCAGGTACTCGACCGTGACGAACCCTTCGTTGAACTGGGCCGACTTCTGGATCTTCTCGACGAGCGCCGTCGGGATCACCTCGCCCGTCTTGTAGTGCTTCGCGTAGAACTTCAGCACCTCGGGCTCGAGGCTCCAGTTCTCCATGATCTGCGACGGCACCTCCACGAAGTCGCGCGGGAAGCCGGCCAGCGACGGGTACGGCACCGTCCCGAGGAACCCGGAGATGGCGTGCCCGAACTCGTGGAAGAGCGTGTTGACCTCCTCGATCGTCAGCAGCGCCGGCTCGTCGCCCGCCGGGCGCGTGAAGTTGCAGACGTTGGTCACGATCGGCCGCACGACCTTGCCGTCGTGCACCCAGCTGCCGCGCAGGCGGCCGGTCCAGGCGCCGGTCCGCTTGCCGGGACGCGGGTAGTAGTCGGTGAGGAACACCGCGAGGAACGCGCCGTTCGCGTCCTTCACCTCGTACGCCTTCACCTCGGGGTTGTAGACCGGCAGATTCGGCAGCGGCGTGAAGGTGATGCCGTAGAGCTTGTGGGCCACCTCGAAGGCGCCGTTCACGACGTGGTCCAGCTCGAAGTACGGGCGCAGCGCCTGGTCGTCCACGTCGAAGCGGGCCTTGCGAACCTTCTCGGTGTAGTAGCGCCAGTCGCCCGCCTCGAGCTTGAAGCTGCCCCCGTCCTTGTCGATCGTCGCCTGCAGGTCGGCCGCCTCCTTCAGGGCGACGTTGCGCGCGGGCGTCCAGAGCTGGTTCAGCAGGCCGTAGACGCCGGCCGGCGTCTTGGCCATGTTCTCCTCGAGGACGAAGTCGGCGTAGGTCTTGTAGCCGAGCAGCTGCGCTCGCTCGACGCGCAGCGCCGCGAGGCGCGACACGAT
The DNA here is from genome assembly GCA_021779795.1 of Acidobacteriota bacterium. Lineage (GTDB taxonomy): Bacteria > Acidobacteriota > Vicinamibacteria > Vicinamibacterales > Fen-181 > FEN-299. The sequence goes on from JAJXZZ010000069.1 coordinate 7,669, forward strand.
CTTCGTGTTGTCCCACTCGTCGCCGTGGTCGCAGCGGCTCGTGTAGGCGTTCATGATCTGCCGGCGCAGGTCGCGGTTGTCGGCGTACTGCAGGAACGGCCAGATGCTCGGCGCCTGCAGCGTGTACACCCACTGGCCCGGCATCTTCGCGGCCCTGGCCGCCGCGGCGCCCGTCGCCACCACCGAGGGCGGAAGCCCCGCGAGGGCCTCCTGCCTGTCGATGACGAGCCGGTAGGCGTTGGTGTCGTGCAGCTGGTTGTCGGCGAACTTCAGGCTGAGCATCGACAGCTCGCCGTTGATCTTCTTGAGCTGCTCCTTCTTCGCCGGGTCGAGGTTGGCGCCGGAGCGGACGTACCCCTTGTAGACCTCCTCGACCAGCTTGACCTGGAGCGGCGTCAGCTTCATCGCGGCGCGCTTGTCGTAGACCGCCTTGATCCGCTGGAACAGCTTGTCGTTCAGCCGGACGTCGTCGCGCAGCGCCGAGAGCAGCGGCGTCACCTGGCGGTTGACCGCCTGCAGCTCCGGCGTCGTGTCGGCCGACTGGACGCCGCCGAACGCCCCCTGCACCTTCGACAGCAGCTCGCCCGAGAACTCGAGCGCGTCGATCGTGTTGGCGAAGGTGGGCGGCTGCGGGTTGCTGACGATCGCGTCGATTTCCCTGCGGCTCTGCTCGATCGCCGCCTTGAAGGCGGGCAGGTAGTCGTCGGTCTTGATCTTGTCGTACGGCGGCACCTGGAACGGCGTGGTCCAGGTCTCGAGCAGCGGGTTGCCGGCCGCCGCGGCGTTCGCCGGCGCCTGCGCCCACGCCGGCGCCGTCAGCGCGAGCGCGGCAATGAGGAGAACGGCTGTGCGTTTCAGCATGGTGAACCTCGATGACGGATGAGTCCGCGGGCCGAGACCGGGCCACACCTGTCCGCCCGGCCGACGACGAGCCGGGCGCCGGGTCCGGCGGCCCGAAAGGGAGCAGGGCACTCTACCTCAGGGGCCGGCGGGGGCGTCAAGTGGCAGGGAGGCCAGCTACGGAATCGTCATCGGCCCTTCGGGGAGGACCGCAACCGGGGTGTCGGCGCCCCGGCGCCGCACTTCCTCCGCCAGGCGCCGGCCGACATCCTCGACCGGCTCGAGGTGCGCCGGCCCGCACGCCGGCCGGGTCCAGCTCGCTGAACAGCGCCACGCGCGCCTTCAGCAGGATCTGCGCCAGCAACTGCGCCTCCCACTGGTCGGCGCGCGAGAGGCCCGGCGCCATGATGGTGTCGAGCACGGCCCGATCACGTCGCGGAGCGGCCTGGCGCCGATCGGCGCGCGGGCGGCCTGCCGGAACGCCCCGGCCTCGTCGGCCAGCCCGGGCACGAACGCCGGCTCGATGACCGACACGCGGCCGGAAGGGATCTCGACGGGGAGGCTCCCGGCTCCGTAGCGCAGCTGCACGAGCATGGGGGACAGGATAGCGCGGCTTGACGCCAATCCCCTCCCCCGATACTGTGGGGCGCGACACCTGACCGGTTCCCGTCGCCCCACCCACTCCAAGGAGCGGTTGCATGACCAGGATTCGTCCTCTCGTCAAGGCGTGCGGCATCGCCGCGGCCATCATCCTCGCCGTCGTCGTCGTCGCCGGCGACCTGGCGGCGCAGGCGCTGTCGCCCGACGTGCTGAAGGCGTTCGGCTTCCGGAACATCGGCCCGACGCGCCAGAGCGGGCGCTTCACCGACATCGCCGTCCCCGCCCGCCAGCCGTGGACCGTCTACGCCGCCACCGGCTCGGGCGGCCTCTGGAAGTCGGTCGACAACGGCCAGACGTGGGAGCCGATCTTCGACCACGAGCCGGTCATCTCGATCGGCGACATCGCCGTGGCCGACTCGAACCCCGACGTCGTCTACGTGGGCACGGGCGAGGCCAACAGTTCCCGCAGCACCTACTGGGGCGACGGCGTCTACAAGTCGATCGACGGCGGCAAGACCTGGGCGAACGTCGGCCTCAGGGACACCCAGCACATCGGCCGCATCGTGATCGACCCGAGGAACCCCGACGTCGTCTACGTCGCGGCGCTCGGCCACCTCTACTCCGACAACGACGAGCGCGGCGTGTTCAAGACGATCGACGGCGGCAGGACCTGGACCAAGTCGCTCGACGTCAAGGTGGACGGCAAGGCGATCGGGGCCGCCGACATCGTGATGGACCCGAAGAAGCCGGACGTCCTCTACGCGGCCGCCTACGACAAGGATCGCAAGCCCTGGACCTTCATGCTGGGCGGCCCGGGCAGCGGGATCTACAAGACCGTGAACGGCGGCCGGACGTGGACGAAGCTGACGGCCGGCCTGCCGGGCGGCGTCATCGGCCGCATCGGCCTCGACATCAGCCCCCAGAACCCGCAGGTGCTCTACGCGAACATCGAGAACGCCAACAAGCCGAACATGTCCGAGGCCGATCGGATGAAGGAAGTGCGCGAGGGCAAATCGAGCGAGGGGATGATCGGCGAGGAGGTCTACCGGACCGACGACGGCGGGAAGACCTGGCGGAAGGTGAACGAGAAGAACCCGGTGGGCGGCGGACCCGGCTACTACTACATGGACATCCGCGTCGATCCGCACGACGTCAACCACGTCTACGTGCTGACGGTCGGCGTGCTCGAGTCGAAGGACGGCGGCAAGACCTGGGCGCCGGCCTTCCGGTTCGGCGGCGACAACCACGCCCTCTGGATCGACCCGGCGAACTCGAAGCACATGATCCTCGGCTTCGACCACGGCATGGGGATCACCTTCGACGGCGGGAAGAACTGGCGCCACCCCGACGAACTGCCGCTCGCGCAGATCTACGGCGTCGGCTACGACATGCAGGTGCCCTACAACGTCTACGCCGGGCTGCAGGACAACGGGTCGGTGCGCGGCCCGAGCAGCAAGCGCGGCGGCCGCCCAATCGTGTTCGAGGACTGGCAGACGGTGGGCGGCGGCGACGGCCAGTACAACGTGATGGACACGGTGACGAACCGCTACCTCTACAACGAGTCGCAGTTCGGCTTCATCACGCGCACCGATCTCTACACGGGCGAGATGAAGAGCATCCGGTACCCCGACGAGGCGCTGCGGTACAACTGGACGGCGCCG
>JAJXZZ010000486.1 GCA_021779795.1 Acidobacteriota bacterium
CCGGGGGGAGCGTCGGCGGGCGACGCGACCGGCCGGATGGCGCAGCGCCTCGAGGGGATGAGGCGGCGAGGGGGCGGCGCCGCCACCGCCAGCGTGCAGCGCAACGCCACGCTCGACCAGTTGCTGACGCCGGTCAGCTACCGGCCGCCCGCGTCGGTGAGCAAGCGGATGGCGGAGATCAACGTCCTGAAGTACGCGTTCGTGGACCGGAAGACCGGCGATGTCGTCTTCGTCGGGACGTACGATCCGGCCTACGCCACGGGTCCGATCCCGTACGAGGCGTTGCTGGCCGACGCCGTGCAGAACCCGTATCCGCGGTTCACGCTCGAGTACCCCGGGAGCGGCGGTCAGTCGCCGCTGGCGACGTTCAGGGCCAGGCTGGATCAGGAGTTCGCGCGCATCGCGCGCGACCCGAACTACGGCACCGAGTGGCTGGGCCGGTTGATCCTTCCCGTGCTCAAGGGCGAGAGCCAGGATCCCGACCAGCAGGCGGCGCTCGACGCGCGCCTGCGGGCCGTGGGCGTCCCGCCCGCCTCCTACATCGGGTACATGAAGTGGCAACTGAGCGGCTTCAAGGACATGCAGGGCTACGACGAGGGAGGCAAGGACTTCCTGCCGCGCGCGACGGAACTGGCCGGGTTCGGCCGAAGGTGGGCGTGGAGATCACGGCGTACCGGCGGTTCGCGAGCGAAGGGAACAGGGACGCGCTCGAGGACTGGTGCCGCGTCGCCGGCTATCCGGACCTGCTGGCCCGGATGGACCAGCAGGTGAAGAACGGCGGCAGCCGCGACTCGGCGACCTGGACGCTCATGGGGACCCTCTACGGCTCGATGCTGCGGGGCCTCGGCATGTCGGAAGGGGAGGTGAACCAGGTCGTCGCCAACTACCAGCGGCAGGGGGGCAACGAGGCGGTGCTCGTCGGCGCGCTCGAGCCGCGCTACCAGGCGATCTTCCAGCAGTTCCTCACGAACAAGCTCGTCAACGGGATGAGCTTCACCGGCGCCACGCTGTCGGCGCAGTACAACTTCCCGCCGATCATGTCGCCGCTCAACACCTACGGCGCCAGGCGGGACTCGCCGATCATGCACGTCTTCTTCCAGGCCGACTACATCCTGAAGTTCATGACCTCGTCGCCCCGCCCGGCCGGGAAGGTCCCCGGCCACGAAAGCTCGCAGCAGTACCTGAGCGAGGCCGAGAACCGTGCCGGCGCGTCGGCCGGGCGCACGCCTGACTCGGGCGTCAACCGCTACTGGTTCTCCCCCGAGAGCGTCGGCATGGACACGCTGGCCGGGAATTCCGGCGTGCGCTTCCGCGACGCCCGCATCCGCGTCGGCGTCGAGATGCTGCAGTCGGAAGGGGCCGATCGCACCGGCGAGGCGTTCTACCAGGCGGCGCTCCAGCAGTACAGCCAGCACCTGACATCGCTCTACGATCAGTACGCCCGCCTGTACCCGATGCTGCACACGCTGCAGGAGACCGAAAAGGTCGTGGCGCTGGCGCGCTGGGCGCAGAAGAACGGTGTGCCCATCCACGTGCAGGCTGACACGGCGCCGACGCCGGCGCTGCCCGACTCGGCCCAGGGCTTCTGGGGAATGACGTACATCGTGCGGCCGACCGGCAGCACCGACACCGTCGTAACCTGGGCGGAAGGCGGCGTGGACTTCGGCCAGCAGAGCGGCGACGCCTGGGTGCAGGCCGGCCTCCCGGACCGCCAGGTCACCGACGACGCCCTGCGGTCGCTCGCGGCGAGCACGGCGCTCTCCGAGAAGGCCGCCGCGGCGGCGGGCGCCGGCGACCTCGAATCGGCGCGCAACCTGGCCGAGCGAAGCGCCGAGGCGATGAGCGGCAACATCGATCTCACGGGCCTGCCGCAGGTGCCGGTGCCGTCCAACCCGACGGCGGTGCCGGAGCCGGCGGCCGCGGCAGAGGTGTCCCAGGTCGCCATCGAGGCGGTGGACGCCAACGCGCAGGCGATGCAGCAGGCGAAGGAAGGCCTCGCGCAGGCCGCCTCGCTGCAGGCGACCGACCCCGCGCGCGCCGAGCAGGTCCACCAGCAGAGCCTCCAGATGCAGCAGCGCTCCGAGGAGGACCTCGCGAGGCTGCAGACGATGCTGCAGCAGTACCGGGGCGCGCCGGCGACCGGGTACCAGGTGGCCGTCGATCTGCGAAGCCTCGACCCGAACCGGCCGGCAACCGTCGGCCTGACGAGGCCCGCGGCGCCGACGCCGGCCGCGCCGCCTGCATCGGCGACGCCGGTGCACCCCGTGTCTCCGCCTCCGCCGAGCGAGCCGGGCGAGGTTCCCTGCGACCCGGAGATCGCCGCGGTCATGCCGTCTCGGGAGCAGGTCCAGGCCGAGCTGACGTCGAGGCGAATCGAGCTCGAGAATCTCCGGAACGTCATGATGCGCCTCAACCGGAACATCCAGCTCGACCAGAAGCAATTCGACGACTGGCAGGCCGAGGCCGAGGAGGCCATCAAGCGGCTCAACGAGCGCAAGGCCGACCTGTGGCGGGAAGCCGGCTTCGGCCT